>DATJOU010000165.1:0-2419 GCA_035506775.1 Solirubrobacteraceae bacterium
GCGGTTCGGGATGGTGGTCTCCGCGTTCGGGAGCGGGGCCGCGGTGTTGTTGGACTCCCGCGGTCGGCTGCTCGACGCCGTGCCCGCAGACAGGGCGCTGACCGGGAGGCCGATCGCGCAGCACTACGCGCACCTGACGGCCGCCGAGAAGGGGAATGTCGCCGTCTCGGGAGTGGTCCGATCGGCGCTTCGAGGACAGTCCGTCGCCGCCGTCGCGGTGCCGTTCTCGACCCCGAGCGGGCGGCGCGTGTTCAGCACCGGATATGAGACCTCCGGATCCACCCTGGCGTCCTTCGTCGACCACACGATCGCCTACCGGCCCCACGCGGTGTATCTCGTGGACGGGGCCGGGAACATCATCGCCGCCAGCCCGAGAACGGGGGTGGCGCGGCTGCAGGAGCTCAACCCCGCCCTGGTGAGATCGATGGAGCATTCGTCGCTGGGAGCCGTGCACGGGGCGGCTACGCCCAGCACCTTCAGCGTCACAGACGTCCCCGGGACCGCGTGGCGGATCGTGATCGAGGTCCCGAACAACCTCTTGTTCGCCTCCGTGAACGGCTGGACGCAGACGCTGCC
The DNA here is from genome assembly GCA_035506775.1 of Solirubrobacteraceae bacterium. Classification (GTDB taxonomy): domain Bacteria; phylum Actinomycetota; class Thermoleophilia; order Solirubrobacterales; family Solirubrobacteraceae; genus Palsa-744. The sequence continues at coordinate 577 of DATJOU010000165.1, forward strand.
GTGGCTCGTGTTCGCGATCGTGAGCGTGTTCGCGATCGCGCTGCTGATCGTGTTCGCGAGGCTGACGGCGCTGTCGGAGCGGATGGCGAGGAGCGCCCGCACCGACGCGCTCACGGGACTGGCGAACCGCCGTGCGCTGAACGAGCACCTCACCAGGGCCACGGCCCGGGCCCGTCGTACGGGCAGGCCGGTGTCGGTCCTGATGATCGACCTCGACGGCTTCAAGCAGACCAATGACCGTTACGGCCACCGCGCCGGGGACCGGGTCCTGCGAACCGTCGCCGACTGCATGCGCGAAGCGATGCGAGGGGAGGACATCTACGGGCGGTGGGGTGGTGACGAGTTCTTCGTGCTGCTGCCCGACACGGACGAGCGAGAGGCGGCCAGGACCGCTGAGCGGCTCCGCCGGCAGGCGGCGAGCGCCGATCTGGGCGACATCGGGCTCCCTTCAGGAGTGCCGCTGAGCATCGGGGTCGCCACGGGGACCAGCACGACACCGGAGGACGTCGTGCAGGCCGCGGACCTGAATCTGTACGAGCACAAGGCGGCGCGCAAGAGCCGTGCGGGCAGGAACAGCTCGCAGTTGAAGCTCGAGCTGAGCCGGTAGCGAAGGTGGGGGAGGAGCGTCCCGTGTCACCTCCTGCGTGACCCGCGGGATGAGATCCTCGGCGGCCGGGACCGGTGGGCGAACCGGTCCTTGCAGCCTGGAAAATCGGCGCTTCCCCGGCGTTCCTTTCGGCATGGGCGGGGGCAGGGTGTTGCGCACGGCCGGGGTGGCGATCGCCGCGCTCGGGCTGCACACGACGGGTGCGCTCGCGGCGGCGAGGCCTCGGGTCGTGTCTGTGTCGATCAAACCGGCCGTGCTCCAAGCCGGCGGGGGGACGTTCGAGGTGTCGGCCCGGGTCCGTGACGCTCGCACCTGCAGAGTGGACGCCGGCCCGCTGATCCCCCGGCGGTTCCTCAACTGCTCCTCCGGCCACGTCACGCTCAGGGGACACGTGCCGGCCAACACCACCGAAGACCCAGCCGTGTGGTCGTTGTCCGTCGAAGCCGATGCCGGCTCGCACACGGGCCATTCGCGCGAACTACAGATCGAAGTCCTCCCACGTGAACAGGTGTCCTCGAACGGGCCGGCTCCGCTGCCCGTGAGCGGTGTGGACGTGTGTGCCCCGGGACCCGAATGTGATTACGGTGACTCTTCGGAGTCGTTCCAGGCCTGGGGAAACGTGGCGCCCGAACCGCTTGGTGACTGCGCTTTCGCCGCAGTTGCGGATTGGGAGCAGATCGTCCTGCAGAGGCAGGCGGACCCCACCCTCATCGGCTACGAGTATGCGAAGGCGGGGGGTACCGAAAACGGTCTCGCGCAGAACGCTCTCTGGAGCTACTGGCGCAGCAACGGAATTGCCGGCGTCTACCTCACAGGCCTGCACAGCTACACCACGACGGTCACCGACGTGCAGAACGGGGTGCGTGATTACGGTGCGATGATCGCCGAGCTGTCCTTCGAGGCCGGCTGGGCCTTCGGCCCTTACTCGATGCCGGCCAGCCTCCACGATGTCGTGCTCGACGGTTTCACCCCCGAGGGACCGCTGGTCGTGAGCTGGGGGGAGACGGTGCAGATGTCCTGGGAACAGTGGCAGGACGAGGGAGTCGGCATGTGGGGCGTGGAAGCGAGCCCACACAGCTGAACGCTCCGGTTTGGGCCACCCGGTCCAATCCGCCCACGGGCGCGGGAGTATCTTCCGGGAGGTGCGAAAGCCGCTCCCGTCTCCGCTGCAGTTCCTGCTGTTCGCCGCGTTCGCGATCCTGGTGATCCTCGACGCGTGCATCCTGCCGATGGCGT
>DATJOU010000166.1:0-46157 GCA_035506775.1 Solirubrobacteraceae bacterium
TGACGCGGTTGGAGGACACGTGCGCGGTAGCCGCTCCCACGGCGGCGGGCGAGCTGCCGTAGCCGGCCGAGATGGTCTCCAGGCGGGCGGCGAGCGACCCCTCGGAGACGGCGACCCCACCGGGGGTGAGGCTCGCGACGAACCCCTGACCGCGGTTGACGGCCCGCGCCGCCGAGGCGCCGGAGTGCAGATGGTAGGAGGGCTCGACCGCACCGATGGTGGCGGACGCGGGCCCGACGGCGCCCTGCGGGAGGGCACCCGATGTCATCCGCAGGGACGGCGCCGAGGACCCGACGGGCTGGCCATCTCCGCCGGTCCGCAGCAGCGGCGCGGAGCGGGCGGCGATCAGTGCGAAGATCAGAGCGAGCGCGAGCAGCAGCGCCACGGCGAGCCGGTGGCGCGCGAGGTGCGGCCAACGCGGGGTCCGTGCGCCGCTCATCAAGAGGTGCTCCTTTGTCTCTCCACCAGCCGCTCGGCCGCCGTGATCACAACCATCCCTAGTCCCTTCCGTGGGCGTGGCCGGCGTTCACCACCCCACGCGAGCGTAGCTAAGCCCATTCGATCTGGCAACAGGCGACCGTTCTCGCCCGCCGGCCCCGCCTCCGTGACCGCAGCCCGGGAGCGCCTACCGTGTTGGTGACGGAGAGGACCCGGGAGGAGCCACCACTTTGGGAGCTACAGCCAGCCACCGCACCGCCGCCCTCCGGCGACTGAGGGTCGCCGTGGCCGGGGGCTGCGCGATCGCCGCCCTGACCCTCGGGGGCTGGGCCGGGGAGGCACACGCCGCCGTGGCCCCGGGCCCTCACTCGCGCGGCCACGCGCGTGCGCGCGCGAAGACCCCTCACAGGGGCCGCCGTCGAAGAGCCGGCAACCGCTCGCGGGCCAGACGGCCGCAGAAGGTGGCGCCACACGAACGGCGCGCGGCCCCCGCACCCCAACCGGGGAGCGCGGCCGAAGAACGTTCCACTGTCGCCGCCGAACAGGCCGAACGGGCCGAACAGGCGGAAGAAGCCCGGCTCGAAGCCGCGGAACAGGCCCAGCTCGAAGCCGAAGAAGCGGCCGGAGAATCCGCCGGCTGACAGGCGAGGGGCCCCTCACTGTGGAGCTTTGGAAAGGGTTGCGTAGCTAAGCGGAGGCCAATCGCCGTGGGCCGCTTGACACGGCGCGGGGCTCTGGTACCAATGATCTTGGGCTGGGCACTGCACGAGCCCCAGCAGCAGGCATCACGCCTCGGGAAGGTCGATACGCCATCCCTGGCATTGCCTTAACTGCGCGCACGGATGCGATGGGGAGTGAAGTACCGCGGCGTGGCACGCGCCTGCTGTGGGGAGTGCCCAGCCCACCAAGCTGCGGGCCGCCCCCGACACGCGTCCCTCGGGCTAGAGGGCGATCGGCGAGTCCCGGCCGGTGCGGGAGGCGCCCATCGACGCCGCCATCACGAGGACGACGCCGACGAGCTCGCGGGCGGTGAGCTGCTGGCCGAGTATCACGAGCCCGGCGAGCGCCGCGGCGGCGGGCTCGAGGCTCATCAGCACCCCGAACACGTGCGGCTCGATGCGCCGCAGCGCTTCCAGCTCGAGCGAGTAGGGGATGGCGGTGGAGAGCAGGCCGACCGCCGCGCCGACGACGAGCGCTTCGCGGCCGAGCAGCGAGCCCCCGGCCTGGGCGACTCCGAACGGCAGCACGAGGACCGCGGCGAAGCACATCGCCAGGGCGAGGCTCCCGCGCTGCGTGCTGCGGCCGAGGCGGGCGTTCAGCACGATGTAGGTGCCCCAGCAACAGCCCGCGAGCAGCGCGAGCGCGATCCCGAGGCCGTCGAGCGACCCTCCTCCCACACGCGTCAACAACACGATCCCCAGGACGGCGAGCCCGATCCACACGAGGTCCAGCCGCCGGCGGGAACCGGCGAGCGCGACCGTGAGCGGCCCCAGGAGCTCGAGCGCCACCGCGATCCCGAGCGGTATCCGGTTGACGGCCTCGTAGAAGCTGAGGTTCATGGCGCCCAGCACCAGCCCGAAGGTGGCGATCAGACCCAGGTCCCGGCGGCTGTGTCCACGGAGGGTCGGGCGCCAGACGGCGAGCAGGATGACGGTGCCCAGGACGACCCGCAGGGAGGCTGCGCCGGCGGCACCGACGCTCGCGAACAGCGTCGCGGCGAGGGCGGCGCCGAACTGCACGGAGAGGATGCTCCCGAGCACGAGGGCGCCGGATGGGACCCGCTCGAGGGGAGCGGGTGGACTCGGTAGGCGCACGTCGTTCACGGAGCGCTCTGATCCGCGTCGGATTACCAGTGCGCCGCCTGAGGGCTCTCAGCCGCGCGCTTCGCGGGGTACTCCGTAGTCCCAGAAGTCCAGCTCCGTACCCCGCAGGGAGGGCGCGAACCGGTTTGCGGGTTGAAACGTCCGCGCTGTGCCGAGTATGTGACCGTGAACTCTCTGCACGAGCGCGTGTGCGCTGACTGTCACGAACGCCTTTCCGATGAACGTTTCGACGTCGCCGCAATGCATGAAATGCAGGTTACGCGTGCCTTTCAGGGGACGCCTGTGCCCAACCTCGCATCGCAGGTGCGAGAGGGATTCCGTGATGGGCTTCACGCCGGCTTCGGACAGGAGGGCCTCGACCCGAGCGTGGCTCAGCGGAATGGAGGGGAAGTGCACCCAACAGGCGACTTCCTTCCCAGAAAGCCAACATGACCGCGCCCGGTAAAAGCCCCTCGGCGTCCTGATTGCGGCGAACGTCGCTGCTATCTGACCTGGCGTCGGCGCGTAGAAGGCGGATTCGGGTCGTTCAGCTCCTGACGTCACTTCGTATTTCGAGAACGACCATTCGACCCGCCGATGGTGGAGCAGCGACAGCAGCCCCACCCCGAGGAGCAGCACGAGCAGCCCAACAGTCCGCCGTCGGAGGACCACGAGGTAGTCCTCGGCACTCGACCGAGATCCTATGAGCGCCGCAACGGCGTGGGCGCCTTCCTCGACTTCGCCTCAGATGTGGTACATCGACGCCCCTGCGTCGTGGAGCTCGCGCTGGACGATGTCCGCGATCGTGGTCCGGGCGAGCACTTTGCGGGCGGCATCGGCGGCGTCGGCGAAGACCCCCTCGGCGTCGCGTCCGACGGGGCCGTCGAGCAGCTCCACGATCTCCAGCACGGTCACGGTGGCCGGCTCGCGGGCGAAGCGGTAGCCGCCGCGGACGCCCCGCTGGGAGCTGATCACGCCCGCCCTTCGCAGGACGGCGAACAGCTGCTCGAGGAACTGCACGGGGACGTCTCGGCGACGGGCCAGCTCGCCGATCGGCACCGGCTTGCCGTCGGAGCTGCGAGCCAGCTCCGCCAGAGCGAGCACCGCGTAGGGCGACTTGGTGGTGATCGAGATCATGCTGCCGGCGGGCGGTTACGGATCGTCATCTTGAGGACGAACAGTATTCGCCCGCCCACCCGGGGCCGGACCCTCTTCGCGCCTGCCCCGCCGACGCCGGGGCTTGCGAGAGCCCTACAGCCAGCCGCGCTCGGTGGCGATCAGGACCGCCTGGGCGCGGTCCACGGCGCCGAGCTTGCCGTAGATGTTGTGCAGGTGGGTCCGGACGGTGCTCGTCGAGAGCATCAGGTCGTGGGCGATCTGCTTGTAGACCTTCCCCTCGGCGAGACGCTGCAGGACGCCGAGCTCGCGGGTCGAGAGCGGACACGGGTCCACGTGACGCTGGCGCTGGTTGGCGGAGTTGGGAAGCTCGTACAGGACCACCCGCAGCTGCTGGGGGCTGAGCCCGATGCTGCGAGCCGTGACCAGCATCTCGGCCGGCGACACGCGGGCACCCTGGGCGTAGTGGGCGAGCATGTCGGCGAGGCGGATGAAGGCCGCCTCCCCTTCGGGCTGGGAGCTGTGGTGACGCTCGATCGGCGTCGAGAGGTTGGCAGGCAGGCCCCACCGGCGGATCAGCACCCCTCCGACGAGGGCGTGGTCGACGCCGAGCTCGCGGCGCTCCTGGTGGACCCGCTCCTCGGGGGTCCTCGCTCCGCGGTGGACCTGCGAGGGGTAGCCGGGGTAGGCGTGCAGCAGCACGAGCTTTCCGACGTCGTGCAGCAGGCTCGTCACCGTCAGCCGGTCGCGGTCCTCGTATCCGACCTCGGCGGCGATCCGGTCGGCGGCGTGCTGGGTGGCGAGCGCGTGCAGGCGGAAGCGCTCGGGGGCGCTGTCCCACACGGTGGCCCGCTCGAAGAAGTCGAACGTCCGCGTCCTCGAGGCGACGGCCTCGACGGTCTGGGGCGTGAGCAGCTCGACGGCCTGGACGATCGTCTCGACGCGCCCCTTCCCGTCCCGGGCGCGGTTGGCGAGCCTCAGGACGGAGATGATCAGCGCCACGTCGGACTCGACGGCGGTGACGACGTCGGCGGTGGCGACGTGGTCCTTGGAGATGACCGCGAGCAGCCTGTCGCGGGACTCCGCCAGCGCGGGGAACGCCTCGAGCGCTTCGAAGGCCATCGTCAGGCGACGGCCGTGACCCTCGTCCTGGTGGCGCTGGGGAGCGCCGGGTGCGTTGCCCTGGGCTTTGGCCTGGGCGGGTGCCGGCGCCTTCTGCTGGTCCGAGCGCGTCTTGGTCGCCGCCCGGCGTTTGTTCTGTGCGCCCAGCTTCTTCGCCGTAGCGGTTGCCTGCATTCCGTTCAGGTCCCTTCCTTGGGGGTCGCCCGGTCGAGACCGGACTGGTTGGCTCGGATGGTCCCCTATCGGCACCCCCGGCCGAACGGTTGAGCCGCGGCGGGGCTCAGGCGCCCGCCAGGGCCTCGTCTATCCGTCCAAGCGTCTGCTCGCGACCCAGCAGGGCAACACTCTCGAAGATCCCCGGCGAGACGGTGCTTCCGGTGATCGCCACGCGCAGGGGCTGGTAGACCTGACGAGGTTTAGCCCCCCGCGCCTCGATCACCCCTTCGAGCGCCTGCTCGACGCCTGGTTCGTCGAACTCGGGCAACTCGTCCAGCGAGCGACGCACCTCTGCCAGCACCGCCCGGCCGTCCTCGTCGAGCCACTTCTCACGGGCCGCCGGGTCATCGACCGGTCCGTCGATCAGCGAGCCGGCCAGGGGCCAGAAGTCCGCCAGCGTCGAGATCTTCTCCTGGCTGATCTCCGCCGCCCGGCGCAGGTCCGAGCGCCCCGTGAACTCTTCCAGCCGCCGCGTGAGCTCATCCACCGAGAGCTTGCGGATGTAGATCCCGTTCAGCCAGCGGAGCTTGACCTCGTCGAAGCGGGCGGGGTTGCGGCTCACCCGCTCGAGCGTGAAGCGGTCGATCAGCTCCTGCGTGTCGAGCACCGTCTCGTCGTCTCCGGCTCCCCACCCGAGCAGGGCCAGGTAGTTGCGGATCGCCTCGGGCAGGTAGCCCTGGTCGCGGAGCTCCTGCACGGAGGCGGCCCCGTGGCGCTTGGAGAGCTTCTTGCCGTCGGGTCCGTGCAGCAGCGGCAGGTGGGCGTACACGGGCAGCGGGGCGTCTCCGGACAGGCCCGCCTCGCGCATCGCTTCAAGCACCAGCAGCTGCTTGGGGGTGTTGGAGAGGTGGTCCTCCCCCCTCACGACGTGGGTGATCCCGGCGTCGAGATCGTCGATTGCGACCGCGAAGTTGTAGAGCACAGACCCGTCGGCCCTGGCGATCACGGGATCGTCGAGATGGACGTGCTCGAAGCGGGTGTCCCCCCGCACTACGTCGTGGACCACGGTCGCCCCCTCGGAGGGGACGTGCAGGCGCACCGCCCCCTCCCCCTCCTCGCTGCCGCGATATCCGGCCGAGGCCCCGTGGGTCTCCTTGTAGGTGCGTACGTCATCCGCCGTCGCCGTCGAGCGGTACGCATGACCCGACTCGAGCAGCGCCTGCAGCGCCTCCTGGTGGCGGGGGGTGCGGTCGGTTTGCAGGATCGGGCCCTCGTCCCAGTCGAGCTCCAGCCACCCCAGCGCGTCGAGGATCTGCTCGATGTTCTCCGGGGTCGACCGCTCGCGGTCGGTGTCCTCGATCCGCAGCACCATCTCGCCGTCGTAATGGCGGGCGAGCAGCCAGTTGAACAGGGCCGTCCGGGCGCCTCCGATGTGGAGCGCACCCGTCGGCGAGGGAGCGAAGCGGACCTTCATCTCGCGTGCAGCGTATTGCGAGCGCCCGCCCCCGGCCCAACGAGGGGCGGGGCGCACCGGGACGGCTCCCTCGATAATCCGCCCCCATGCTGATCGGCGCCCACGTGTCCCCGGCCGGTGGCCTGCCCAAGGCCGTCGAGCGTGGCGTGGAGCGCAGCTGCGAAGCGATCCAGATCTTCAACCAGTCCCCGCGGATGTGGAAGGGCCGCGTCTACAGCGAGGAGGAGGGCGCCGCCTTCCGGGAGGCGCTCGCGGCCAGCTCGGTGGAGGCGGTCGTGATCCACGCGATCTACCTCCTCAACGTGGCCAGCGAGGACGCCGACATGCGCCGCAAATCGCTCCAGTCGCTGACCGCCTCGCTGCGGTCCGGCAAGGCGATCGGGGCGGCCGGCGTCGTCCTGCACCCCGGCTCGGCCAAGACGGGCAACACCGCCGCCGCCATCAAGCGCGCCGCCACCGCGATCCGCGAGGCGCTCGCCGAGAGCGAGGACTGTCCCCTGTACCTCGAGGACATGGCCGGCACCGGCGGCACGATCGGCCGTAGCTTCGAGGAGCTCGCGGAGCTGATCGAGGCCTCCAGAGGCGACCCTCGCCTCGGCGTGTGCCTGGACTCCTGCCACCTGCTGGCCTCCGGCCACGACATCCGCACCCGCCCCAAGATGGACGCGGTGATGGCGGAGTTCGAAGCGCGGGTGGGGCGGGAGCGGTTGGGGTGCCTGCACCTCAACGACTCGGCCACGCCGCTGGGGAGCAACCGCGACCGCCACGCCAACATCGGCGAGGGCGAGCTGGGCTCCGGTGGCTGTGCCGCCTTCCTGTCGACGCCCCAGTTCGAGCGTCTCCCGTGCGTGCTCGAGACCCCCGGCGAGGGCAAGGACCACGGCGGCCCTCCGCGCAGCGAAGTCGAATTCGCCCGCAAGCTCCGCAGGCGCGGCCTCGACGCCCGGCGGCGTGCTGCTGGCGGGCGCTCCTGAGCTCCGCTCAGGCGGTGGCGGCCACGGGCAGCGGCCCGAGCGCGCTCTCGAGGTCCTCCCGCAGGGCGAGCGTGTGGCGCACGCGGAAGGCGCTGCCCAGGCGAACCCGGCGGGTGGCACCGGATTTGGTGTGGATGTCGAGCACCACCTCGGCCTGACCGGGTGACTCCTCGATCGCCTGCCGGAGCTCGGCCAGCGTCTCCATCGAGAGCGAGTCGGCCGACACGGAGAGGTGAAGGGGTCGCGCTCCGGCCGCGTCGGCGGCGGCGGTGGCCCTCACCTTCGCCCGCGCCCGGTCGAGCTCCTGCTGGTCGGGCTCGTAGGGCGCGACGCTCTGCACGATCAGGCACGTGCTGCCGGCTTCCTTGTGGTCCACCCGGCCCTTCACCAGCACCACCTTGTCCGCCTGCAGCGCCGGCTCGTGGTCGGCGAGGGCGTTGCCGAACACCAGCAGCTCGACCGAGCCGGCGAGGTCGTCGAGCGTGGCGAACATCATCGGGTCCCCGTTGCGGGTACGGATCCGCTTGGTCTCGGTGATGATCCCCCCGACCGTCACCAGGTCCTTGTCGCGGCGGTCTGCCAGCGCCGAGAGCGGGCAGTCCACCCGCGCCCGCATCGCGTCGCGCAGGGGCTTCAGCGGGTGGGCGGAGACGAACAGCCCGATCGCTTCCTTCTCGGCCGCGAGCAGGGCCGGCTGGTCGAACTCCTCCGCGGGGATCGGCGGGTGCACCGGCTTGGCCAGGCCGAGCCCGGCGAACGCACCCGGGGCGCCGTCAGCGCCCGCGGCCCCCGCGTCGGAGGACCCGTCCTGCTCGCCTTCCTGGAGGTCGAAGATCGAGCCCTGCCCGATGAGGGCGTCCTGCTGGGCCTTCTGGCCCGCCGCCTGGGCCTGCTCGAGCACTTCGAGCATCCCCCTGCGGGTCGCGCCGGTGGAGCCGAGGGCGCCGCACTTGATCAACGCCTCGATCGCCTTCTTGTTCACCGCACGGGAGTCCACACGCTCGCAGAAGTCCCACAGCGAGTCGAACGACCCGTCCTTCTCGCGGGCCCGCTTGATCGCCTCCACGGCCTGGTAGCCGACGCCCTTGACGGCGTCCAGGCCGAAGCGGATGTTGCGGTCCACGACCGTGAACTCGTGGTCGGAGAGGTTCACGTCCGGGGGCAGGATCTCGATCCCCATCTCTTCGCAGCGGGCCACGAAGAACGGGACCTTGTCCTTGGTGGACATCACCGAGGAGATCAGTGCGGCCATGTACTCGGCCGTGTGGTTGGCCTTCAGCCAGGCGGTCCGGTAGGCGATCAATGCGTAGCAGGCGGCGTGGGACTTGTTGAACGAGTAGTCGGCCGAGCGCTCGTTGGTCTGCCACAGGAACTCGATCACGTCGGGGCTGGTTCCCGACTGGCGGCAGCCCTCGACGAACTCCGGCTTCAGGGCAGCCATCGCCTCGCGCTTCTTCTTGCCGATCGCCTTGCGCAGGTCGTCCGCCTTGGCGCCCGAGAAGCCGGCGATCTCCTTGGAGATCTGCATCGCCTGCTCCTGGTAGAGGATCACGCCCTTGGAGGACTCGAGGATCGGGCGCAGGCGCTCGTCGCGGTAGCCGATCGAGGCCGGGTCATGCTTGCCCTTGGCGTACACGGGGATCTGGTCCATCGCACCCGGGCGGTAGAGGGCGTTGAGGGCGATCAGGTCGTTGAACTCGTCCGGGCGGACCTTCTTCAGCGCCTCCCGCATGCCCTCGGACTCGAACTGGAACACGCCCGTGGAGTCCCCCCGCGAGAGCATCTCGTAGGTGGCCGGGTCGTCGAGCGGGAGCGTCGTCATGTCGGGCCGCTCGCCGGTCGAGCGCTCGATGATGTCCAGCGCGTCCTCGATCACGTCGAGGTTCCGCAGCCCGAGGAAGTCCATCTTCAGGATCCCGATCTCGCCGATCGGGTCCATCGAGAACTGGGTCACGGTGCGGAACTGCCGTTCCCCGCCCTCGTCCACGCCGGCGTCGGCGAGCTGCAGCGGCACGATGTCGGTCAGGGGGCGGTCGGCGATCACGACCGCCGCGGCGTGGATGGAGGAGTTGCGCACGATCCCCTCCAGCCCCTGGGCGACCTCCACGATCTGCTTCGCCTGCGTCTCCTCGTCACACGCCTTGCGCAGCGGCTGACCGCCCTTCAGGCATTCCTCGAAGGACGGCGAGCGGCCCATGATCGGGTCCGGGATCAGCTTCGCCAGCCGGTCCCCGATGCCGTAGTCGAACCCCAGCACGCGGGCCGCGTCACGGGTGGCCTGGCGGGGGAACATCTTGCCGAAGGTGACGATCTGGGCGACCGACTCGCGCCCGTACTTGTCCGCCACGTAGCGCATCACGCGCTCGCGGCCCCGCACCGAGAAGTCGATGTCGATGTCCGGCATCGACACCCGCTCGGGGTTCAGGAAGCGCTCGAACAGCAGGTCGTAGCGGAGCGGGTCCACGTCGGTGATCGACAGGCAGTAGGCCACGATCGAGCCCGCCGCCGAGCCGCGCCCCGGGCCGACGGCGATGCCGTTCTCCTTGGCGAACTTGACGAAGTCCCACACGATCAGGAAGTAGGCGTTGAAGCCCATCCGGTCGATCACGTCGAGCTCGACGTCCATCCGCTCCAGCGCCTGGGCCGGCGGAGGGTCGCCGTAGCGGAGCCGCAGGCCCTCGGCCACGCGTTCGCGCAGGTACTCCCGCTCGCTGCTCCCGTCGGGGGTCTCGAACCGCGGGATCAGCTGCTTGCCCAGCTCGAGCTCCACCTCGCAGCGCTCGGCGATCTCGACCGTGCTGGCGATCGCCTCCGGCCACTCCGCGAACGCCGCCACCATCTCGGGGGTGTCCCGCAGGTAGAACTCGTTCGTCTCGAAGCGCAGCTTCGGGGCCTGGATCGTGCTCTTGGTCTGCACGCATAGCAGGGCCGTGTGGTGGTCGTAGTCCTCCCGCCGCAGGTAGTGGACGTCTCCGGTCCCCACCAGGCTCCCGCCGAGCTCGCGGGCGATCTTGACGATCCCCTCGTTGCACTTGTCCTGATCGGCGAGGCCGTTCTTCTGCACCTCGAAGTACACGTTCCCCTCCCCGAACACCCCGATCAGCTCCTGGGCGTGGGCGCGGGCGTCGTCCATGCGGTCCTCGAGCAGCCGCTGGCAGAAACGCGACGCGAGGCATCCGGTGAGCGCGATCACGCCCTCGCGGTGGCGCTCGAGCTGGCCGAGGTCGACCGTCGGCTTGCCCCGTTGCAGACCCTCCAGGAAGCCCGCCGAGGAGAGCTTGACGAGGTTCCGGTAGCCCTCGTCGGAGGAGGCCAGCAGGGTGAGGTGGTTGCGCTCGGTCCTGGCCTGCGAGGCCTCCGTGTGGTCGTCCACGAAGTAGATCTCGCAGCCCACGATCGGCTTCAGGGAGTGCTTCTTGCAGGCCTTGTAGAGGTCCACGGCCCCGTTCATGACGCCGTGGTCGGTGAGCGCCAGGGCCGGCTGGTCGAACGCCGCCGCCCGCTCGGCGAGGGCGTCGATCTTGCACGCCCCGTCGAGCAGCGAGTACTCGGAGTGGACGTGCAGGTGGGCGCAGCTGGAGTGGCTCACGACAGCCCGAATGCTATGCGCCGCCCCGGCGGGAGCCGGCCTGTTCGCGTCGCTGTTTGCGGCGTCTGCGCCAGCGTCCGATCAGCGACAGGCTGTGCTTGTGGGGCTCCCGGGGAGCGTTCGCAACAGGTTCGGCCACGGTCGTCTCGGAGGCCGCCTGCGGGACCTCCTCCACGGCGGGTTCGGCCACGGGCGCCGCCTCCGCCGCGGGCGCCGGCGGTGGATCGGCGGCCGGCTGCGCCTCCTCCACGGGCGGCGCTGCCTCGGCACGGGCCCGAAGGCGGTCGACGGCGGCGGCGAGCGCGGCGGCCATCTCGGCCCCCTGGGCGGTCTCGGCGGTGGCCCGCTCGAGCTCCACGGCGTCAGGCTCGGGCGCGACGGGCTCAGGCGCAGGCGCATCGGGCTCCGGCGGGCGCGCGGCCGGGGCGGGCGCAGCGGGCACGGCGGGCGGCTGCGGGGGCGGGACCAGCGCTTCAGCCGGGGGCGGGACCGGGGGCGCGGGCGGGGCTGTCCGCTGGGCCGCCAGGATGCGGCCGAGCAGCTCTTTGGTTTCCCCCAGCAGCGACTGCATCTGGCCGTGTGCGCGGCGGACCGCGCCCAGCTCGGCTTCGTGGCGGCTGCGGGCGGCCCGCTCCTCGGCCAGCTCCACGCGCAGCTCCCCAACCTGGCGCTCGAGCTCGGTGATCCTCCCCTGGAGCTCCTGCTCGTTGCGGGCCAGCTCCGCCCTGCCCCCCGCGACGGCCTGCTCGGCCGAGCTCAGCTCGCGCGCGGCGGAGCTCAGCTCGCGCTCGGCCCGCTCGGCGCGCTGCTCGGCCTCGCGGCGCAGCTGCAGCTCTTCGTACTCGCGCTGGCGGGCGGAGCGAAGCTCCTGCTCGCCGGTCTCGGAGGCCCCCCGCTCCTCGGCCAGCGACGCGACCAGGCGGGCGTGCTCCTCCTCGGCCTCGCGGAGTCGCTGCTGGAGGCTGTGGACGTGGCGTTCGAGCGTGTGGACGGTGGCCTCGGCGGCCTCCGCGCGGCGGATCAGCGCCTGCTCCCCGCCCTCAGCGGCCCTGCGGGCGCGGCGTTCGGCGAGCAGATCGCCCTCGCGGCGGCCGGGTGGCAGGCCGCTCTCCCCTCCCGGCGGTTCGTTCTCCTCGGCCATCATGCGGCCTGGAAGTTACGACCGATCCCGGACGGGCCAACCGGAGCCCTACCCGGCCAGTCGCCGCAGCACCGCGCCGACCGCCAGCGCCCCCGCGAAGGCAGCCCCGGCCGAGGCCACGATGCGCCGGCGTGAGGGCATCAGCTCGCGCAGGTACCACCTCAACGCGCGCCACACGACGATCCCGAACAGCCGGTAAGCGGTGCCCTTCATCTGCCGCCGATGCTACCCGCGCAGCCGCCAGGCCATCCGCGACTGCAGCGAGAACAGCTCGATGAAGCCCGGCGAGGCGGATTGCGAGAACAGCCCACCGGACTCGGAGAAGCCCGCCAGGGCGGCGTCGTACACGGCGTTCTCGGAGGCGCGCGTGGTGACCCGCGCGTGGCCCTTGAAGAGACGCATGCCGATCGTGCCGGTGACGCGGGAGTTGACCTCGTCCATGTAGGCGTCGAGGTCGGTGCGCAGCGGCTCCCACCACAGTCCGGCGTACACGAGGTAGGCCCACTGGCGGTCCAGCTGGGGCTTGAACTGGTTCTGGTGGATCGTGCACACAAGCCGCTCCAGCTCCTGGTGGGCGGCCAGCACGATCGTGGCGGCGGGGGCCTCGTAGATGTCGCGCACCTTCAGGCCGACGATGCGGTCCTCGATGTGGTCGATGATGCCGATCCCGTGGCGGGCGCCGACGTCGGCGACCCGTTCGATCAGCTCGACCAGCCCGAGGCGCTCGCCGTCGAGGCTGACGGGCACGCCGCGCTCGAAGCCGAGCTCGATCGTCTGGGGCTCGTCGGGGGCCTCCTCGGGGCGGGTGACGAGCTGGAACACGTCGTCGTCGGGGGCGTGGTCGAGGTCCTCGATCCAGCGGCCCTCCGAGGAGCGCCCCCAGAGGTTGTCGTCGATCGAGTAGGGGACCACCTCGGTGCCCTGCTTGAGCGGGATCCCGTGCTCGCGCGCGTAGGCGATCTCCTCCTCGCGCCCCATCTGCCAGGAGCGGACCGGGGCGATCACCTTCAGCTCGGGGGCGAGCGTCGCGATCGTGGCCTCGAGCCGGACCTGGTCGTTGCCCTTGCCGGTGCACCCGTGGGCGACCGTGTCACAGCCGCTGGTGCGGGCGTACTCGACGGCGAGCTTTCCGATCAGCGGGCGCCCGAGTGAGGTGAACAGGGGATAGCCGCTGCCGTAGACGGCGTTGGCCCTGATCGCCGGGGCGATGAAGTCGCGGGCGAACTCCTCACGGGCGTCCACCAGGTGGACCTCCTTGGCGCCGAGCTGACGGGCCTTGGCCTCGACCATCTCGAAGTCCTCTCCCGGCTGGCCGAGGTTGACGGTCAGGCACACGACCTCGGCCCCGTAGCGTTCCTGGATCCACTTGAGCATCACGCTCGTGTCGAGGCCGCCCGAGTACAGCAGCAGCACGCGGTGGACCTGGTCCGGGTCGGCCTCGTAGCTGGCGGTGCGCCCCGCCGGGATGTCGCTGGTCCCGCTCACGGCGCAGAATCGTAGTCGCGGTCGCGTTCCATCAGCTCGAACGGCGTGACGCGGTCCTTGAACCCGATCCGCGCGTACAGGCCCTGGGCGTCGGCGGTGTGCAGCAGCCAGCGCACCTGGCGACCGAACACGGCCGCCGAGCCGTCCACCATCTCGCGCACCAGCTCGAGGCCGAGGCCCCGGCCCTGGTAGTCGGGGAGCACGTACACGTCCGCCAGGTAGGCCAGCGTGGCGCCGTCCGAGATCGCGCGGGCGAACCCCACCAGGGCGCCGTGGTGGTAGAGGCCGACCACCCGCCGCGCGCCGCGGACCGCCGCCTCGGTCCGCTCGCGGGGACGCTCGCGTCCCCAGTAGGACTGGTTGGCGATGTAGTCGTGGACCGCGTCCACGTCCACCCGGGCGGGGTCGTCGTCGAGCTCGAAGCCCTCCTGCACGACACGCCTCATGGCGGGGCTCACGCGCTCCCGAGCAGGGCCTGCAGGCGCTCGAGCGCCTCCTGCACCTGCGCGGGAGAGATCGTCAGCGGGGGCAGCAGGCGCACCGTCGTGGGGCCGGTCGCATTCAGCACCAGTCGCTGCTCGAGCAGCGCTCGGCGCACGAGCGCGGGGGCGTCCACGTCGAGCTCGCAGGCGAGCATCAGCCCGCGGCCGCGGACCTCGAGCACATGCGGCAGGCCCTCCAGCCCCGCCGACAGGGTCGCCCCCCGCGCGACCACGTCCGCCAGCAGGCGCTCGTCGGCGGTCACGTCGAGGGCCTCGATCGCGGCCCTCGCGACCACCGGGCCGCCGGCGAAGGTGGAGCCGTGGTCGCCGGGGGCGAAGGCGTCGGCGAGCCGCTCCCCGGTCACCAGCGCCCCGATCGGCAGGCCGCCCCCGAGCGCCTTGGCGGAGGTGATCGCGTCCGGCACCACCCCCGTCTGTTCGTAGGCCCACAGGGTCCCGGTGCGGCCCATGCCGGTCTGGATCTCGTCGAAGATCAGCGCCGCCCCGTGCTCGTCGCAGGCCGCCCGCGCCTCCGCCAGCAGCCGTTCGTCGAGCACGTGCACGCCGCCCTCCCCCTGGATCGGCTCGAGCATCACCGCCGCGGTCCCGGAGTGGACCGCCGAGCGCACCGCCTCGGCCGCCGGCGGGACCGCGCGGAAGCCGGGGACGAGCGGCGCGAACGGCGCCTGCTTGGCCTCCTGGGGGGTCGCCGACAGGGCTCCCAGGGTGCGTCCGTGGAAGGCGCCCAGGACGACCACGATCTCGCCTTCGGGGCGGGCCCGGCGGGCGAGCTTGATGGCCGCCTCGTTGGCCTCGGCGCCGGAGTTGCAGAGGAACACGCGCCCGCCCAGCGACAGCTCCGAGAGGCGCTCGGCCAACCGCATCGCGGGTGCGCTGTAGAAGAGGTTGCTGACGTGCATCAGGGTCCCCACCTGCTCGGTGACCGCCGCCACCACGCGCGGGTGGCAGTGGCCCAGGCTGGTGACCGAGATCCCGCACAGCAGGTCGAGGTACTCGTTGCCGTCGGCGTCCCACAGCAGCGAACCCTCCCCGCGCACGAACTCGACGGGCAGGCGGGCGTAGGTCGCCAGGACCCGCTCGGACTCGATCCGGCGCAGCTCGGCGACGCCCATCAGCCGTCCTGGACCTTCGTGCCCACGCCGGCGTCGGTGAACAGCTCCAGCAGCAGCGAGTGGGCCACGCGGCCGTCGAGGATGTGGGCCGCGCTGACGCCGCTGTCGATCGCCGCCAGGCAGGCTTCGAGCTTCGGGCGCATGCCACCGTCGAGTCCCTCCAGGGCGCTGCGCACGCGCTCGGCGGAGGCGCTGGTGATCAGCGAGGAGGGGTCGGCGGGGTCCTCCAGCCAGCCCGGCACATCGGTCAGGAACAGCAGCTTGTAGGCGCCCATCGCGCCCGCCACCGCCCCCGCGGCCTCGTCGGCGTTGACGTTGTAGGAGTTCCCGTCGCGGTCGGCTCCGACCGACGCGATCACGGGGATGTAGTCGGTCGCCACGTGCTCGATCACGTTGGCGTTGACGTGCTCGATCGTGCCGACGAAGCCGATGTCCTGGCCGCCGGGGGCGAACCGGCGGGCGACCCGGAAGAGGGTGCCGTCGTCGCCGCTGAGCCCGACCGCCGGCTGGCCGGCACGGGACAGGCGCAGCACGATCTCCGAGTTGACCTTCCCGACCAGCACCATCTTGGCGACCTCGACGGTGCTCTCGTCGGAGACCCGCAGGCCGCCCACGAACTCCACCGGCAGGCCGAGGCGGCGCATGTAGCCGGTGATCTCGGGGCCGCCGCCGTGCACGACGATCGGGTTCAGGCCGACGTACTTGAGCAGCACGACGTCGCGGGCGAACTCCTCGCGCAGCGACTCGTCCTCCATCGCCGCGCCGCCGTACTTGATCACCACTGTGCGGCCGTGGAACTCGCGGATGTAGGGGAGCGCCTCCAGCAGTGTGCCCACGCGGGCGGATGAGCCGTCGCGCGCGCTCATGTCGTGTAGTGGGCGTTCAGCTCCACGTAGTCGGCCGACAGGTCGGAGAAGTACACCTCGGTGGCGGCCCCGTCGCCGGGGAGGGCGATCTCGTACTCGACCTCCTCCCCCGACACCGCCCGGGCGAGCTCGGCCTCCTCGTAGGACAGCGCGACACCGGCCGAGCACACCTGCGTGCCCTCGATCCAGACGTCGATCGCCAGCGGCTCCGGAGCGGGAAGCGCGCCGCCGGCGGACTGCACGATCCTGCCCCAGTTGGGGTCCCCCCCGTGCAGCGCGGCCTTCACCAGGGGCGAGTTGGCGACCGCCCGGGCGACGACCTCGGCGCGCTCCTGCGAGCCGCCGCGGACGACCACGCGGGCGATCCGCTTGGAGCCCTCCCCGTCGGCCACCATCATCACCGCGAGCGAGCGCAGCAGCGCGTCGATCGCCTCGCCGAGGCGCAGCTCGTCCTCGCTGTCGGCGGCCACCTCCACCCCGCTGGAGCCGGAGGCCATCAGGATCGCGGTGTCGTTGGTGGACAGCTGACCGTCCACGCTGACGCGGTCGAAGGACCGCGCCACGCACGCCCCCAGCAGCAGCTCCGCCGTCTGCGGCGACAGCCGCGCGTCGGTCTGCAGGAAGCACAGCATGGTTGCGAAGCGGGGCGAGATCATGCCCGCGCCCTTGCACTGGGCGCACAGCCGCACGCTCCCCGACGACAGCTCGACCTCGAGGTTGGCCCGCTTCTCGAAGCGGTCGGTGGTCTGGATCGCGCGCTGGAACTCGCCGTCGCCCTCGCGGCGCAGCTGCGAGCGCGCCTGCAGGATCCCCTTCAGGACCGCGTCCACCGGCAGGTAGTGGCTGATCGCCCCGGTGGAGGCGAGGGCCACCTCGGCCTCGGACACGCCGGCTGCGACCGCCGCCGCCCCCTGCGTCTTGGCGGCGTCGTCGAGCCCCCGCGAGCCGGTGGCCGCATTGGCGCAGCCGGAGTTGGCGAGCACCGCCCGCAGCCCCTGCAGGCGGCAGCGCTCGCGCGTCACCAGCACCGGTGCGGCGGCCGTGCTCGAGCTGGTGAAGGCGGCGGCCGAGGAGGGCTGATCGCCGTCGCAGACGAGCAGGCCGACGTCGGGGTCGCCGCTCGCCTTCAGCCCGGCGGCCACGCCGGCGGCCCGGAACCCCGCGGGCAGCCCCGCGTCGGCGGGCAGCTCGCGGACGTGCCCCGGGAGGTCCACCCAGCGCGAGCCGAACAGCCTCACAGCAGCCCCCTCGTCTCGGGCAGGCCGAACATCAGGTTGAGGTTCTGCAGCGCCTGCGAGGAGGTTCCCTTCCAGAGGTTGTCGATCGAGGAGAAGGCGAGCACCTTGCCGGTGTGCTCGTCGTGGGCGGCGAACAGGCGGCAGTAGTTGGTCTCGCGCGTCTCGAGCACGCCGGGAGGACCGTCGGCGACCTCGACGAAGGGCTCCTCGGCGTAGGCCTCGGCGAGCAGCCGCCGGACCTCCGCGCCGTCCACCTCGCGGGCCGGGGTGACGTAGCAGCTGACCAGCTCGCCCTGGTCGAGCGCCACGAGGTGGGCCTGGAACTGGACCCGCTGCTCGCCCGCCCCCGCTATCTCCAGCTGCTCCTCGATCTCCGGGGTGTGGCGGTGACAGGCGACCTTGTAGGGGACGATGTTCTCCCCCGCCAGCGAGTAGTGGGTCGTCTCGTCGAAGGTGCGCCCGGCGCCGGAGATGCCCTGCTTGGCGTCGATCACCACGTCGCCGATCACGCCCGCCCGCGCGAGCGGGGCCAGCGCCAGCAGCGAGGCGGTCGGGTAGCAGCCCGGGTTGGCCACCAGCGTGGCCCCGCGGATCTGCTCGCGGTGCAGCTCGGTGAGCCCGTAGGCGGCCTCCTGCATCAGCTCCGGGCGCGGGTGCTCGCCGTACCAGTGTTCGTAGCTGGGGAGCGAGCGCAGGCGGTAGTCGGCGCTCAGGTCCACCACCCGCACACCGCGTTCGCGCAGCGCCGCCACCGTCGGCGCGGCGGCCGCGTGGGGGTAGGCGACGATCGCCGCCTCGACCTCGGCCGCGGGGCCGTCGAGGTCGAGCTCTCCCAGCACCAGCGGCACCCGGTAGCGGGGGTAGAGGTCTTCCAGGCGCCGGCCGGTCTGGGAGCGGCCCGTGACGCCCGTGAGCTGGAAGTCCGGGTGGCGCCACACCAGGTACGCGGCGAGCGCCCCGGTGAAGCCGGTCGCGCCGGCGACCAGCACCCGCGGGGCGCCCTCGGCGCTCGGCTGGGCGGGGGTGCTAGCCACGCAGCTCACCCCCGAGGCCCTCGACGGCGGTCACGATCCGCTCGCGCAGCGGCGCCACGTCCTCGTCGGTGAGCGTCCGCTCGGGCGAGCGGAAGGACAGCGCCAGGGCCAGCGAGCGGCGGCCCTCCCCCACCTGCTCGCCGGTGTAGACGTCGAACAGCCTGACCTGCTCGAGGCTGTCCCCCGCCGCCTCGCGGACCCGCTCGGTCAGCTCCGCGAGCGTGACCCGCTCGGGGACGATCACGGCGATGTCCTGGCGCACGGGCGGATAGGAGCCGAAGGCCCGGAAGGTCGTGACGGGCTTAGCCGCCCGTGCGAGCTTGCCGAGGTCGATCGCGAACACGGCCGTGCGCCCCAGGCCCCACTCGCCGGCCACCAGCGGGTGCAGCTCACCCAGCAGGCCGAGGCGCACCCGCTCGCCCTCACCGCGGCCCGCGCCACCGCCCGCGACCGTCACCGCCACGCTGCGGGCCGGGTGCAGGAAGGGCCAGCCCGCCGGCTCCACCGCGAAGGGGACGTGGAAGTGCCCGAGCAGCGATTCGAGCAGCGCCTTGGCGGCGAAGAAGTCGGCCGCCGGGGCCTCGCCGAGCCACGACGGCGGCGCCAGCGCGCCGCTCAGCAGCACCCCGAGCGCGTGGTGTTCGTCGGCCCCGGCAATACCGTCCTCGCGCGCGCGGTAGACGGTGCCCGACTCGAACAGGGCGAGGTCGGGACCGTTGCGGTGGGCGTTGTGGCGGGCGGCGTCCAGCAGCGAGCCGACCAGCGTGGGGCGCATGATCGAGAGGTCCTCCGAGAGCGGGTTCTCGAGCCTCACCACGCGGCGCAGCTCGTGGTCGGGCGGCAGGCGCAGGCGCTCGAGCAGCCCCGGGTCGGCGAAGCTCCAGCCGACGATCTCCGACAGCCCCCGTCCGGTCAGCAGGTCCTCGGCCCCGCGGCGCACGCGCTGGGCGTGGCCCAGGCGTCCGGCCGCCCCGCGGCGGGCCGGGAGGGTCGCCGGCAGGCGCTCGACGCCGTCGATGCGGGCCACCTCCTCGATCAGGTCGATCTCGCGCGTGACGTCGTTGCGGCGCACCGGAGGGACACCGACGAGCAGCCCGTCCGGGGCGCCCGCGACCTCGAAGTCGAGCGCCCGCAGGATCTCGGCCTGGCGCTCGGGAGCGACCTCGACGCCGAGGATCTCCCGCACCCGCTCCGAGCGCAGCCGGATCGGCTCCGGCGCCGGCGGCACCCCGCCGACGTCGATCGTGCCCGGGGCGATCGAGGCGCCGCACAGCTCGACCATCAGCTGCGCCGCCACCGCCTGGGCCTGCATGCACTGCTCGGGGGCGAGCCCCTTCTCGAAGCGCGAGGAGGCCTCGCTGCGCAGGCCGAGAGCCCACGAGCTGCGGTGGATGTTGGGGCCGTTCCAGGTCGCGACCTCCATCAGCACCGTGGTGGTGTCCTCCTGTACCTCCGAGCGGGCGCCCCCCATCAGGCCGGCGATCGAGGTCGGGCCCTGCGCGTCCTCGATCACGACCATCTCGCCGTCGAGGGTGCGGGTCTGGCCGTCGAGGGTCTGGACCTGCTCGCCCTCGGCGGCGCGGCGGACCGTCAGCCGAGAGCCCTCCACGCGGTCGAGGTCGAAGGCGTGCAGCGGCTGGCCGGTGAGCAGCATCGCGTAGTTGGTGATGTCCACGACGTTGTTGATCGGGCGCTGGCCGGCCGCGGTCAGGCGGGCTTTCAGCCACGGCGGCGAGGGGGCGAGCGTGACGTCCTCGAACACGCGGGCGGTGAAGCGCGGGCACAGGTCCGGGCACAGCACCTGCACCTCCGCTCCGGCGAGCGGGCCGAGGCTGCCGGGGTCGCGCGCCCATGGCTCCTCGGCCAGTGTCGCGCCGGTGGCGGCGTGCAGCTCGCGGGCCACTCCGTAGACGCCGAGGCAGTCGGGCCGGTTGGGGGTGATCTCCAGCTCGAGCACCTCGAAGGAGATCGGCAGCACGTCCTGCAGCGGCGTCCCGGGGGCGATCTCGGCGTCGATCTCCAGGCCGTCGAGCACCATGATCCCCTCTCCGCCCGAGCCGATCTCGAGCTCGCTCTCGGACAGGATCATGCCGTCGGAGGTGACACCCCGCAGCTTCGCCCTGCGCAGCTTGGTGCCGTCCGGCATCGCCGCCCCCGGACGGGCCACGGCCACCGTTTGTCCGGCGGCCACGTTGGGGGCCCCGCAGACGATCCCGACCGGCTCGCCGCCGTCGCTGTCGAGCTGCACGCTGCACACCCGCAGGCGGTCGGCGTCGGGGTGCTGCTCGGCGCTCAGCACGCGCCCGACGACGAACCCGTCGGTGGCGGGGACCCCGTGGTGGTGGATCGCCTCGACCTTGGTCCCGGTCATCGTCAGGCGCTCCTCGATCGCCCGGGCGTCGAGGTCGGGGTCGCAGTACTCGCGCAGCCAGGGAAGCGGGACCTTCATCAGAACTGCTCCAGGAAGCGGAGGTCGTTCTCGAAGTTCAGGCGCAGGTCGGGGATGCCGTGCTTGAGCATCGCGATCCGCTCGACCCCGAGGCCGAAGGCGAACCCCTGGACCTTTTCGGGGTCGTAGCCGGGTGCGTTGCGGTCGGTGGTGGGGACGTGTTCGTAGACCGCCGGGTCCACCTCCCCGGCGCCGAGCACCTCGAGCCAGCCCTCGCCCTTGCACAGGTAGCAGCGCGACCCGTCCGCCATGAAGCCGCGTCCGTCGCAGTTGAAGCACGACACGTCCACCTCCACGCTGGGCTCGGTGAAGGGGAAGAAGTGGGGGCGCAGGCGCACCTCGCGGCGCTCGCCGAAGGTCGCGCGGGCGAACTCCAGCAGCGTCCCCTTGAGGTCGGCGAGGGTGATGTCCTCGTCCACCGCCAGCCCCTCGATCTGGTGGAACTGGGGCGTGTGGGTGGCGTCGTTGTCGGGCCGGTAGACGCGGCCGGGGACGACCACGTACAGAGGCGGCGGGTGGGCCTCCATGGCCCGCACCTGCATCGGCGAGGTGTGGGTCCGCAGCACCAGCTCCTCGGACACGTAGAAGGTGTCGGTGCGGGCCCGGGCGGGGTGCGTGGGGCTGTGGTTCAGCGCGTCGAAGTTGTAGTGGACGGTGTCGATCTCGGGACCTTCCATGACCGTGAAGCCGAGCCCGAGGAAGATGTCTTCGAGTTCCCGGCGGGTGCTGGTGAGGACGTGCAGCTGCCCGACCGGCTGCGGCGGGGCCCCGGGGAGCGTGAGGTCCAGTTGCTCGCCTTCCAGGTCGCGGTCGAGCTCCCGGGCCGAGAGCGCCTCCGCGCGGGAGTCCAGCAGCGACTCGAGCGCCCGCCGTGCCTGGTTGGCGGCCTTGCCGACCTCGGCCCGCTCGGAGGGGTCGAGCTCGGCCACGCCGCGGAGCAGCTGGGGCAGCTCGGCCTTGCGCCCCAGCCAGCGGACCCGCAGCTCGGCCAGCTGTTCGCTGGAGGTGGCGTCGGCGATCTCCCTGGCGGCCTCGTCGTGGAGCTGTTGGATGCGGTCGATCATGAGGCGCGGACCCTAGATGGTTTGCGTGTCAGCTCATACAGCGCCACGGTCGCGGCCATGGCGGCGTTCAGCGAGTCCCCCGCGATCGTGATGCGGGCCTGGCGTCCGCAGGCACTGAGCACCTCGGGGGGCAGCCCCGTGCGCTCGGAGCCGACCAGCAGCGTCAGCTCGGGTGCGATCCGGGTCAGCGGCCCGTGCAGCTCCTCGGCGGCGTCCGCGCTCAGCGCCAGCAGCTCACCGGGGAGCTCGCCGAGCTCGCCTGCGTGGGCCAGCCGCACGGTGAAGATGGCGCCCATGCTGGCCCGCACCGCCTTCGGCCCGTAGGGGTCGGCGCAGCAGGGGCCGAGGGCCACACAGCTGGCCCCGAAGGCGTGTGCGGAGCGGATGATCGTGCCCACGTTGCCGGGGTCCCGCAATCCGTGCAGGTACACGCACAGCGGACCCGCCGGCGAGCTCCAGCGCTGCTCGTAGACGCCCACCACGCGGGTCCCGGACCCGAGCGTCGAGGCCGCCGCCAGCAGCTCCGCGTCCACCTCGTGAAAGCCGGGCCCGCCGGCGGCGGTGCCGGCCACGCGGTAGCCCTCCAGCGCAGCCCGGCCGGCCAGCCGGGCGGCCTCGATCAGGTCCTCACCCTCGGCCAGGAAGGTGCCGCTGCGTTCGCGCTCGCGCCTGCGGTGCAGGCGCCGCAGGGCCTTCAGGCGGGGGTTGCGGGAGGAGGCGATGGTGGTCATGTGGTGAATGAGGGTTGCTCGGAAAACAAAAAAGCGCCGTCCCCTGAGCTCTCAGGAGCGGCGCCCGTAAGGCGGTCGGTCTGTGGCCGGGGCCCGGTGTTCGGAACGGGCCGGGTCAGGCAGCCGACGCCTCGCGGGCGGCATCGGCGAAACGTCGGAAGGTGTCGGCGTCGCGCACGGCGATGTCGGCGAGCACCTTTCTGTCGAGCTCGATCCCGGCCTGCGAGATGCCGTGCATGAACTGCGAGTAGCTCATCCCGTTCTCGCGGGCGGCGGCGTTGATGCGGGTGATCCACAGCCGCCGGAAGTCGCGCTTGCGGTTGCGCCGGTCGCGGTAGGCGTAGGCGTCCGCCTTCAGCAGCGCCTCCTTGGCCCGGCGGTAGTTGGAGTGGGCCTCGCCGCGGAAGCCCTTCGTCAGGGCGAGCGTCGCCTTGCGCTTCTTGCGGGCGTGCAGGGAACGCTTGACGCGGGTCATTTGCCTGCTCCGAGCATCCGCTTCACCCGCGGGACGTCATCGCCGGAGAGGATCGCCGGGCGTCCGAGCGCGCGCTTCTTCTTGGCCGACTTCTTCTCGAGGATGTGGCTCGTGAAGGCGTGCCGGCCACGGACCTTGCCCCGGGCCGTGACCTTGAAGCGCTTCTTGGCGCCCGAGTGCGTCTTCATCTTCGGCATGGCGACCGATTATGGCACGCAGCCGGTGGCGGCCACGGGGGAGCTCACTCCTGCCCGGGTCCCTCGGCCAGCACCGGCTCCTGCGAGCGGGACCCGGCGGCGGGCGCCTGCTGCGCGGGCGGCGAGGACTCGGCGGGGGCCGGGGCCTCGGCGGCGGGCTCCGTCGCGGTCGTGGCGGGCTCCGCGGACTCCGCGGCGGGCGCCGGGGGCTCCGCGACAGGCGCCGTGGCCGGCTCCGCGGCGGGCGCCGGGGGCTCCGTGGCGGGCGCCGGCTCTGCGGCGGCGGCCTGCCCACCCTCGGGCTGGCCCTCCGCGGCGGCTGCGGCCTCCGCGGCGACCAGCACGTCCTCGCCCACGGCCTCGGCCTCGCCCTCTCCCTCGAGGCGTCCGGCGAGGACGGCTTTGGAGGGGGCCATCAGCATCGTCATGTTGCGCCCTTCCTGCATCGGGCGCTGCTCGACCACGCCGAGCTCGGAGAGTTCCTCGGCGAGGCGGTCGAGGATCGCGGTGCCGCGCTCCGGGTGGGTCACCTCGCGGCCGCGGAACATGATCGTGATCTTGACCTTGTCCTTGTGGCGCAGGAAGCGCTCGACGTGGTGCTTCTTGGTGTCGTAGTCGTGCTGGGCGATCTTGGGGCGGAACTTGATCTCGCGGACGGTGATCTGCTGCTGGTGCTTGCGTGCCGCCTTCTGCTTCTGGGCCTGCTCGTACTTGTACTTGGAGTAGTCGAGCACGCGGCATACGGGCGGGCGCGCCTCGGGAGCGACCTCGACGAGGTCGAGTTCGCGTTCCTGTGCGAAGGCGAGCGCGTCGGGCGTCTGCATCACGCCGACCTGGTTGCCCTGCTCGTCGATCACCCGGACCTCGGGCACGCGGATTCGATCGTTGATCCGCGTCGTGTCCCGCTCCGGCGGGCGCCGGTCGAACCTGCGAGGGACCGGCACTAGCTTTTCGTGCCGCGCGTCAAGCCGAGGTCAGGCGCGGCGGTGAGAGTTTTGCCCGTTGATCAATGCGGGGCAGTATAGCCCCCCGCAAGACGCTGGAGAAACGCTTCCACGGGCATGCTCCCCAGCTCCTCGCCGTGGTGCTCGCGGACCGACACCGAGCGCTCGCCCTGCTCGCGCTCCCCCACCACCAGCATGAACGGGATCTTGCGAAGCTCCGCGTCGCGGATCTTGCGGGCCACGCTCTCGCTGCGGTCGTCGAGCTCCGCGCGGGCGTTCCCGGCAAGCAGCGTCTGCGTGACCTCCTCCGCATAGTCGTTGAAGCGGTCGGAGACCGGGAGCACGATCGCCTGCACCGGTGCCAGCCACACCGGCATGTCGCCTCCGTAGTGCTCGATCAGGATTCCGATGAAGCGCTCGAAGGAGCCCATCAGCGCGCGGTGGATCATCACCGGCCGGTGCTCCTCGTTGTCGGCGCCGGTGTAGTGGAGGTCGAAGCGCTCCGGCATCGAGTAGTCCAACTGGACCGTTCCAAGCTGCCAGGAGCGTCCGAGCGAGTCGGTCATGTGGAGGTCGATCTTGGGGCCGTAGAAGGCGCCGTCCCCGGGGTTGACTTCGTACTCCAGGCCCTCGGCGTCGAGCGCTCCCGCGAGCGCCCCCTCGGCGCGGTCCCACATCTCGTCGCTGCCGATCCGTTTCGGCGGCCGGGTGGACAGCTCCAGGCGCGGCTCGAACCCGAACAGCTGGTAGAGGAAGAAGCCGAAGCGAAGGCAGTGGACGACCTCGTCCTGGACCTGCTCTTCGGTGCAGAAGATGTGGGCGTCGTCCTGGGTGATGTGGCGGACCCGCATCAGCCCGTGGAGGACCCCGCTCGGCTCGTGGCGGTGGACCAGGCCGGCCTCCGAGTAGCGGATCGGGAGGTCGCGGTAGGAGTGGCGGCTGTCCTTGTAGATGAGGATGTGGGCCGGGCAGTTCATCGGCTTGAGCCCCATCGGGCGGTCCTCCACGTCGGTGAAGTACATGTGCTCGCGGTAGGTGTCCCAGTGGCCGGACTGCTTGAACAGCTCGACGTCGTAGAGGATCGGGGTGCGCACCTCGCGGTACCCGCGACGGCGGTTCTCGGTGCGCCACAGGTCGGTGAGGACGTTCCAGATCGCCATCCCCTCCGGCTTCCAGAACGGGCTCCCGGGTGACAGCTCGGAGAACATGAACAGCTCGAGCTCGCGGCCCAGGCGACGGTGGTCGCGTTGGCGGGCCTGCTCGAGACGCTCGAGGTGCTCCTCGAGCTCCGCCTTGGTGAAGAAGGCGGTGCCGTAGATGCGGGTCAGCATCGTGCGGTCGGAGTCGCCCCGCCAGTAGGCCCCGGCGACCGAGTTCAGCTTGAAGGCGCCGACCGTCTTGGTGGTGGGCGCGTGGGGCCCGCGGCAGAGGTCGGTGAAGGGACCGTTGGTGTACAGGGAGACGGTCTCCAGGGGGTGGCCGGAGGGTGCGGCGGTGATCAGGTCGTCGATCAGCTCGACCTTGTAGTCCTGGCCCTCCTTGGCGAAGCGCTCGCGGGCCTGGGTGACCGGCACGTCGTCGCGGACGAACTCCTCCGCGGCCTTCACGTGCTCGCGCATCTTGGCTTCGATGGCGGGCAGGTCGGCGTCCGACACGGAGACCCCGTCCGGGAACTCGAAGTCGTAGTAGAAGCCGTCCTGGATCGGGGGGCCGATCGAGATCTTGACCCCGTCGTAGAGCTCGAGCACGGCGGTGGCGAGCACGTGGGCGGCGTCGTGGCGGATCACCTCGAGCGCGGGCTGGCCGCTGCGGGAGGTGATGATCGACACGTGGGCCCCGTCGGGAAGCGGACGGGCGAGGTCGCGCACCTGCGGCTCCTCGCCGGCCTCGGGGTGGCTGACCTCGATCGCCAGCGCCGCGCGGGCGAGCCCGGGGCCGATCGCGGCGGCGGCGTCGGCACCGGTGGCGCCGTCCGGGAGCTCGAGCTCGTTTCCGTCGGGGAGGGTGATCTTGACCGGCATCGTTGGGCGGGAAGGCTATCCCGGAGGGTCCGGCCTCAGGAGTGGCGGTGCAGGAACTCGACCAGCACCGACGCCGTACGCTCGGGGGCGTCCTCCCACACGAAGTGGCCGGCCCCGTCGACGACGTGCAGCTCGGACCCGGGGATCTCGCGGTGGAAGCGCTCGGCCATCTGGACACCGGCGAACGGGTCCTCGGCTCCCCACACGATCAGGGTCGGCAGCCCCATCTCCGCGAGGCGGCCTTCGTAGGGGGCGAGCTTCTCGAAGTCGCCCGAGCGGTACAGCTCGAGGTGGCCGCGGCGGCGGGTGTCGTCTGCGAACGCCTTCCAGTACTCGCCGAGGGCCTCGTCGTCGACGCCGGTGCAGAGCTGGCGCAGGGCCACGTCGAAGGCCTCGCGGGTGTAGGCGTCGACGAGCTTCTCGCCCTCGCCGGGGGTGCGCATCACGTTGGCGAGGTCGTGCCAGCGGCGGTCCGCGAAGAAGCCTCCGTCGGAGATCGTCAGCGTGCGCACCGAGCGCGGGTGGTCGCACGCCCAGCGCAGACCCACCAGCACGCCCCAGTCGTGGGTCACGAGGTCCACCGGGGCGAGCCGGGCCTCCTCGACGAAGCGCTCGAGCGCCTCCATGTGGTGCTCCCAGCTGCCGGGTGGATCGGGCTCGGAGTCGCCGAACCCGGGGAGGTCGGGGGCGATCGCCCGGCGGCCGCCAGCCGCCAGCGCCTCCAGCGCGGTGCGCCACATGTAGGAGGACTCGGGGTATCCGTGGACCAGCAGCGTGACGGGCGCACCGGGGTCTCCCGCCGAGCGGTAGGCGAGGCCTGCCGCCGTGGCGGTAGCGGGGGCGGACACCCCCGGAACGCTATCCGGCCGCGACCTGGGCCGCGAGGATCGCGATGTCGTCCCCGACGCGGGTGTCGGTGCCGATCAGCCCGAGTAGGGCGTCGATCGCGTCCTGGGGCGACTGGCGGGGGGCGGTGCGCAGGCGCTCGATCATCTGCCCCACCGACAGCACGCGCGTGGGGGCGTGGGCCTCGGTGAGGCCGTCGGTGTACAGCGCCAGCGCGTCACCGGGCTTCATCACGGTGTGGGCCTCCTCGATGTCGGCGTCCGGGAACACCCCCAGCAGCTTGCCCGAGGCGCCGAGCTCGCCGGCGTCGCCGTCGGAGCGGGCGATCAGCGCCGCGGGGTGTCCGGCGAGCGCCACGGTGACCTCGACGTCGGTCGGGCGGAAGCGCATGCGGGTGAGGATGGCGGTGGCGAAGCAGCCTTCGAAGTCCTGCTCCAGCATCGCCCGGTTGACGCGCGTGAGGACACGGCCGGGACGGTCGGTTTCGCGCGCGTAGGCGGCGGTGGTGTGACGCACGAAGCCGGTCAGCGCGGCCGCCTCGGCGCCCTTCCCGCAGACGTCGCCGACGATCAGCCAGCAGCCCTCGCTGTCGGTGAGGACGTCGTAGAAGTCGCCCCCCACCTCGCTCCCGGCGCCCATCGGACGGAAGTAGCTGGCGAGCTCCAGACCCGGGATCGTGGGCAGGGCGGCGGGCATCAGGCTGCGGCGCAGCGTGCGTGCGACCTGGGCCCGCTCGGCGTACAGGCGGGCGTTGTCGTAGGCCAGGGCGGCGCGCCCGCTGAGGTCCTCGAGGACGCTCACCAGCCCCCTGTCGAACGGCCGTTCGGCCTCTCCTCGCCAGAAGGTGATGATCCCGTGGATGCGCCCCCGGGCGAGCATCGGGAAGGCAACCTCGCACACGTAGCCGGCCCGCTCCATGACCTCGGTGTGCTCGTGTCCGTCCACCACCTGGGACACCGTCTCGGTCCCCCTTCGCGCCGAGCGCCCGTTCTCGTCCAGCAGGTCGGCGACCCCGTCGAGGTGCAGGTCGCTGAGCGGGCGGGCAGGGGGCGACTCCTCGATCCTCCCGGCCAGGGAGGGGTCTGCGGTGGCCGCCACCGTGGAGCCGATCGACCCGGTCCCGTCGAGGGCGTCCACGACGCACACGGGAACCAGTTCGGGGACCGCCATGCGGGAGATCGCCCGCAGCGTCTCGGCCGGGTCGAGGGAGCGGTCGAGCGAGGCGCTGGCGTCGCTGAGGACCTGCAGCCGGCGGCGCTGCTCGCGGATGCGGTTGAGCGCGAAGGAGATCGCCGCGGAGGTCAGCAGCGCCATCACGATCCCCATGCAGGCGACCGCGGTGAACAGCGTCGAGGTCCCTTCTTCGTAGGCGATCGGGAGCAGGAACGCGATCAGCCCCAGGAGCGCCACCAGGTAGAGACGGGCCCGCGGCTGGAAGGCGGCGGCGTGGCCGATCGCGAACATGTAGATCAGCGCGAAGGGGCTCGAAGAGCCGCTGCTCCCGGCGCACAGGATCGCGATCAGCA
Organism: Solirubrobacteraceae bacterium; assembly: GCA_035506775.1. Taxonomy (GTDB): domain Bacteria; phylum Actinomycetota; class Thermoleophilia; order Solirubrobacterales; family Solirubrobacteraceae; genus Palsa-744. Next base: position 28,304 of record DATJOU010000166.1, read on the forward strand.
CGATCCCCCAGAGGTCGGCGAAGAACGCCATCGTGAGCGTGCCCCGGCCCTGGTGCCAGAGCAGCAGCAGCAACACCCCGGTCGCCGTCGCCACGACCCCGACGCCGGCGATCGCCCACGGCGCCCGCAGTTCGGGGAGCAGGGCACCGGTGGCGCACAGCAGCGCACCCACCAGGTACAGGCCGCCCGCGACCGCGACCGCCCAGTTGGCTTCGCGGTCGGTCGGCGCTACCTCGGATGGAGCCCTGGCACGCATGCAATCCCCGTGTGCGCCATCCTTGCGTCAATCCTCACGTTCCCATCATTCCACCTGCCGAGCGCAGCTGGGAGGGTTCGCCAGAACGGGGCTTGCAGGCTCTACCCGCCCGGTCGGTCGTCCAAACTCGTGGCGGTCTGCTCGAGCACCCAGCGCAGGTACGGCTCGTGCCCGCCGGACAGCTCCGTGACGAGGATCTCGGGCACCTCGTAGGGGTGCAGCTCGGCCACCCGCGCGCACACCGGCTCGGCGAGCGCCGCGGACGTCTTCAGCAGCGCCAGCCACTCCTGCTCGCGTTGCACCTGCCCCTCCCAGCGGAAGCTGCTCGAGATCGGGCCGAGCACCTGGCCGCACGCGATCAGACGCTGCTCCAGCAGCTGCTCGACGATCGCCTGGAGCGCGTCGCGGTCGGAGTGCGACACCTGGATCTGGCAGACGTCCTCGGCCACTGGGGGGCGAGGATACGCTGACTGCGGTGCCGACCCTCGAGGACGTCCGCAGGCTCGCGATGGCGCTCCCGGGCGCGAGCGAGCGCTCCGGGCGTACGGGTGCTCAGTGGCGCGTCGGCGAGCGGCTGTTCGTGTGGGAGCGCCCCCTGCGCGCACGTGAAATCGAGCAGCTCGCGGGCGCGGTGCCGCAGGGGACGATCCTCGGCGCGCGCGTCGAGCACCTCGGAGCCAAGGAGGCGCTGGTGGCGCAGCCGGGCGACGTCTACTTCACCACCCCCCACTTCGATGGCCACCCGAGCATCCTCGTGCGCCTCGAGGCGATCCCGCCCGAGGAGCTGGAGGAGCTGGTCGCCGAAGCGTGGCTGTGCCGGGCCCCGAAACGGCTCGCCGAGGAGTACCTCAGCGGCCGCGCTTGACGCCCGTGCCGATCAGCTCGACGACCTGGTGGCCGCGCCCGTCGTCGCCGGCCAGGACGTACTCGCCGATCGCGGGGCCGGTGGCGGTCGGCTTGAAGGTGACCTCCTCGTGGAGGGCTTCGCCGGCGCCGAACGTGAGGCCCTCGGGTATCGCTTTGACGGCCGCGAACGGTTCCGCCGGCGGAATCGCACGGGTGACCGTGAGCGGCACGTTGCCGGCGTCGAGCATCGTGAAGCGCAGGGTGCGGCTCGACCCGACCGCCACCGAGCCGAAGTTCAGCTTCTGGGGCGAGAGGGACAGCCGCGGACGGCCGTTGACCGCCTTGCCGCTGAGCCTCACCGTGACGCCTCCACGGTTGCTGGCGATCCGCATGCGGCGAACGTAGGAGCCCGCCGCGGAGGGGTTGAAGTGGACCGAGATCGTCACCGTCTGGCGGGGTGCGAGCAGCTTCCCGACCGTGGGTGCGCCGGTCACTTCATAGGGTCCGCCCGGGAGCTGGACGCCGGTGATCGTCTCCGGAGCTGTCCACGAGTTGCTGATCTTGAACGCCAGATCCTTGCCGCCGGCGTGGGTGGCGATGGTGCCGAAGGCCAGCGGGGGCGCCGAGCGGATCAACCCGGGCGCGCTGCCGTAGCCGCTGACCGGGACCGTCCTCGTGCCGGCGCTCGTGCGCACCTCCAGCAGCCCCACGATCGGCCCCGGGTGGGCGGGCTTGAAGGACACGCTCACCCCCAGCTGCTGGCCGTCGGCGAGCCGCGCCCCGCGGGGCGGCTGGGAGATGTCGAGCACGCCCTGACCGAGCGGGGCGTTGCCGACCGGGATCTTCGTCGGCCCGGCCGTGAGTCCGCGCGGGACCCGCGTTTTGGCGAGGGCGGCCTCGGGGGTGAGCGGTTCGACACCCTCGGCCCCGATCGGTCCCGTCAGGCGCAGCGCCCGGGCGGCCGCGAGCGACAGCCGGACGGTCTTGGAGTGACCCACGGCGACGGTCCCGAATTCGACCGGGGGGGCCTGCACGGGACTCTGCCCCGAGGCGGCGAAGGCCAGCAGCTTGCCGTTGCGGGTGCCGACGTACACGCGTCCTTCGGAGGCGGTCGGGACCGAGAACTTGGAGGCGACGCCGATGGGGGCCGACCACAGCAGCGGCAGGGTGCCGTCTTCCGGTATCGCGCCGTAGGCGCGCAGCTGCGCGTGCCTGCCGCTTTCACCCCCGTAGACGACCCACACGACGGCGCTCCCGGCGGTGGTGCCGTCGCTGGTGACGATCGGCGAGCCGGACGCGTATTCGAAGGATTCCGCGCTCTGGCCTTCGGGGACCAGCTGCGGTTCGCCGTGCGGCCCGAGCGTCGAGGCGTAGGCCGCGAGGCTGCCGCCGCCCGCGCTCTCGAGGATGTAGACCCAGCCACCCTGGCCGCCCCAGGAGGCGGGGTGACCCCACACGCCGTCGAAGGGACCGAGCGTCTGCACGACGGCGTTGGATTCTTCGGGGCCCTGGAGGTAGCCGCCGAGGTCGTCCGCGTTCAGCAGGAACACACGGCCGTCCTTGCCGACCTGGACCACCAGGTGGGGGATCGAGGGCGTGCCGAAGTATTCGCTCGGCAGCGCCATCGGTCCCCCCGAGCCGAAGTCCTCGTCGTCCTGGTCCAGCGTGGGGGCGTCTTCGGGGGCGAAGAAGTCCGTCGCGGAGATGCGCCCGCCGGCGCCGACGGTCAGGCCCACGACCGACTCCGACAGCGTCGCCGGGGGTTCGTCGGAGGGGGCGGCCGTGGGCGAGACGCCGTTGCCGGTCGCCAGGATGATCCGCCCCGGGAGGTCGGACACGAGCCCGCCGCCGCTCTGCCAGATCCCGGCCATCGAGCCTTCGTCGGCCGCCGGGCCGCTCTCGTCGCTCCACATCGTCGTCATTTCGCCGCTGCTGGCGTTGAAGCCGGCGACGATGCCGCGGTAGGGGTTGATGTCGCAGTCCGAGGCGAACGCCACGTACACGACCCCTTCGAGCAGCAGAAGCCCCGGACGCTGCTCCTGGAAGGCTTCGTTGAAGGGGATTTCAGGGGTGTTGTAGGGGGTGCCGGAGATCTCCACCGGGAACCCGGGCCGCTCTTCGCCGGTGGTCGCGCTGAGGGCCTGCAGGAACCAGTGGGCGTTGGCGAGCTTGCCGCCCTTGCGTCCCGTCTCCAGGCGGGTGGTCATGTAGAGGGTCCCGGTTTCGGGGTCGATCACCGGCGTGGAGGTGGAGCCGAGGTTGGGCTTCAGGTCGGTGCACCCGATGGTCGAGGATTTGAACGCCGTCCCGAACGTGCGCTGCCAGCGGATCGCCCCGGTGGCGGCGTCGACGCCGTAGGCCCTGGCCTTCTCGGTGGTGGCGATCACCGTGCCTTCGTAGACCAGCGGCTGGGAGTAGATGGCGCCGCTCAGCTTGGTCGTGAAGACCTTCTGGAAGCTGGGCGAGCGGATCGCCGAGGGAGCGAGGGCGGGCTCGTTCGGGTCCCAGCCGTCGCGGAGGTTGTTGTAGGCGCCGGTGGTGACGTTGCCGGCGCCGGCCAGCGCCCCCGGGACGGCGATCGCTCCGAGCACCATGCACGCCACGACGGCTGCGACCAGGACCCGTCCTATGCGCCGCCCACCGAACACCCGTCTCCCATCCCTCCGCATCGAAACGCCCACCCGGCGCGGCCGAAGCAGGCGATCGGCAACGGCCGCCGGTGGCCCGATGGTAGCGTCTCGGCGCCGACCCGGGAGCGAGGAGCGATGGAGCCGACCGACACCGCAGAGAGACGTGCCGAGGACACCTGATGGCCGCCGTCCCCCCTCCCTCCGCCCAGGGCGCCGGCAGCAGCGCGCGCCTGCTGATGTCGTGCCCCGACGGTCCCGGGATCGTGGCGGCGGTGTCCGGGTTCCTGTTCGGCAGGGGAGCCAACATCATCGCCAGCGACCAGTTCTCCACCCACCCCGAGCGGGGGACGTTCTTCATGCGCACGGTCTTCTTCCTGCCGGAGCTCGAGCAGGGACGGGAGGAGTTCGAGTCGGACTTCGAGGCGCTCGCAAGGCGCTTCTCGATGAGCTGGCGGATCTCCTATCCCCACCGGCGCCGGCGGGTGGCGCTGATGGCCTCCAAGGCCGACCACTGCCTGCTCGACGTGCTGTGGCGCAGCCGCCGGGGAGAGCTCGAGATGGAGACCGTGTGCGTGATCTCCAACCACGAGCTGCTGCGCGACGAGGTCGAGGGGCTGGGGGTCCCGTACGTGTACATCCCCCTCACACGTGAGACCAAGCGGGAGGCCGAGGGACGTGCGCTGGAGGTGCTCGCGGGCGAGGTGGACCTGGTGGTGCTGGCGCGCTACATGCAGATCCTCTCGCCCGAGTTCCTCGCCCAGGTCGGGTGTCCGGTGGTGAACATCCACCACTCCTTCCTGCCCGCCTTCGCGGGCGCGGAACCCTATCGCCACGCCTACGAGCGTGGGGTGAAGCTGATCGGGGCCACGGCCCATTTCGTCACCGAGGAGCTCGACGAAGGACCGATCATCGAGCAGGACGTGCAGCGGGTCGGTCACGACTACACGCTCGAGGACCTCGAGCGGGTGGGACGCGACCTCGAGCGGGTGGTGCTCGCGAGGGCCCTGCGCAGCGTGCTCGACGACCGCGTGCTGGTGCACGACGGCCGCACGATCGTCTTCTAGGCGGTGGGCGTAAGCTCCGGGCGACAGCGGGCGAAGGAGGGACACGGTGCAGTTCAAGGAACACCTTCAATACCGGGCCGCGAGACTGCTCGCCGCCCTGCCGGGACCGATCCAGGTGGCGCTCTCGGGCGCCCCGCCGGTGGAGCTCGACGGGCAGCGGCTGGCGCCCTCGCAGCAGCTTTCGCTGTCGCTGCTCAACCGCCTGGCGGACAGCGCCATGGAGATGGACCCCCAGCAGACGCGCCTCGAGCGGCGGCGGCTGGCGTCGCTGTACGGAGGCCCACCGCCGCGGGTGGCGTCCGTGAAGGACCTCGCCATCGGCACGATCCCCGCCCGCCACTACGCGCCGCCGCAGACCGGCACGCCCGAGCGCAGGCCGCTGCTGGTGTTCTTCCACGGCGGCGGGTTCGTGTTCGGGGACCTCGAGACCCATGACTCGCTGTGCCGGCTGCTGTGCCGCTCCTCCGGGTCGCACGTGCTGGCCGTGGATTACCGGCTCGCGCCCGAGAACCCGTTCCCGGCGGCCGTCGAGGACGCCCGCGCGGCGCTGGCCTGGGCGCACGAGCACGCCCAGGAGCTGGGTGCCGACCCGGCCCGCGTGGGCGTGGGCGGGGACTCGGCGGGGGGCAACCTGTCGGCTGTCGTCTCGCAGCTCGCCACCCACGACAGCGGCCCGGCTCCGGCGCTGCAGCTGCTGATCTACCCGGCGACCGACATGAGCACCCGCAGGCGTTCGCGGGATCTGTTCTCGGAGGGCTTCTTCCTCACCGACCCCGAGATGAAATGGTTCGAAGCCAGCTACCTCGGCCCGCTGTCCGGGACCGACGCGGTGCTCGACCCGCGCGTCTCGCCGATGCTGGGCGACGACCTCTCGGGGCTACCGCCGGCGATCGTGATCACCGCCGGCTTCGACCCCCTGCGGGACGAGGGTGAGGACTACGCGCGGGCGTTGCAGGCGGCCGGTACGCCCGTGCTGCTGCGCCGCTACGAGGGCTTCATCCACGGCTTCGTGTCGGGATCCGGGGTCAGCCGTCAGCTGCGCGAGGCGGTGCTCGAGATCGGCGCCATGGCCGGGGGCGCCTTCGCGCTCACCGGGACCCCGGCGCCGTTGCAGGCGCTGGCCTGACCGGCGCGACGGGCTCCACCTCGGGGCGCAGCCGCATGGTGCGGCGCATGCGCTCGGGCAGGTACCAGTTCCAGTGGCCGAGGAGCTTCATCAGCGCGGGGACGAGCAGCGCCCGCACGATCGTCGCGTCGAGGAAGATCGCGATCGCCAGGCCGAAGCCGAACTCCTGCAGGCCCACGAAGGTGCCGGTCATCAACCCCGAGAAGGCCGCGATCATGATCACCGCGGCGGCGGTGACGATGCGGCCGGTGTGCTCCAGCCCGAAGGCGACGGCGCGTTCGTTGTCGTGGTGACGGTCCCACTCCTCGCGCATGCGGGTCAGCAGGAAGATCTCGTAGTCCATCGACAGCCCGAACAGCATCGCGAACAGGAAGATCGGGATCCAGGCTTCGATCTGGGGAGAGCTGTGGAAGCCCACGACTTCACCCCATTTGTGCTGGAAGACGAGCACCAGCGCGCCGTAGGCGGCGGAGATCGAGAGCAGGTTCATAAGCACGGCCTTGATCGGCAGCACGACCGAGCGGAAGGCACGGAGCAGCACGAAATAGCTGATCACGAGCACCGCCAGCAGCAGCCACGGGAAGGCGCCGTAGGCCTTTTCGACGAAGTCCAGCCCGAAGGCGGGTGCGCCTGTCAGGTACACGCGATCCCCCGCCGGGAAGCCGGCGCGGGGTATGTAGGTGCCGCGGATCGTCCGCACCAGATCGACGGCGGTTTCGGTGCCGGCGTCGGTGTGCCCGGCGGCGCGGACCTGCAGCACGCGCGCGGTGCGGTCGATCAGGCCCGCGCGGCGAGCTTCGAGATAGGTCATGCCCAACGGCGCCTGCACGGTGCTGGCCTCGATGCGGGGATCGGCGCGCAGCTCAGCGACCAGGCGGCGCACGGCGGCCACGGTTTCGGGGGCCACGATGCCCGCCCGGCGGCCGGTGTCGATCACGATCTGGTGCGGGGCCAGGGGGCCCGGCCCGATGCGCGACTCCAGCAGGATCAGCCCGTTCGCGGCCTCGGTTCCGGGCGGCGTGTTGCGGTTGTCGCCGCTGGTCACATGCAGTCCGAGGGCCGGTACCGCCAGTGACAGCATCACCGCGGCGGTGACGACCAGAATCGCCACCGGCCGGCGCATGATGACGCGGGCCAGGTTCGACCACGGGCCGGCCTCACCGCTCACGCGGCGGTCGAGCACCCGCTTGGGGATCACGCGAAGGCGGTTGATGCGATGGCCGAGCAGCGACAGCAGCGCCGGCAGCAGCGTCACCGAGGCGGCCATCGAGACGAGCGGGATCAGCACCCCGCCGGCGCCCATCGAGCGCATGAACGGGAGCGGCATGAACAGCAGCGCCGCGAGCCCGATCGCGACCGTCAGCCCCGAGAACAGGGTTGCCCGCCCGGCGGTGCTCATGGTCGTCTCGAGCGCGTCCTGGACGTCCTTGCCGGTGCTCAGCTCCTCGCGGAAGCGGAACACGACCAGCATCGAGTAGTCGATCGCGATCCCGAGCCCGATCAGGGTGACGATGTTGGTGACGTACTGGGCGGTGTTGCCGAAGTGCGCCACCACCCACACCAGGCCCAGCGTCGTCGGCAGCGTGGCGCCGGCGAAGATGAGCGGCACGATCACCGCGCCGAGGGTGCCGAACATGAACAGCAGCACGGCGAGCGCGATGGGGATCGCGACCATCTCCCCTTTGCTGAGGTCTTTGCTGTAGATCGGCTGCTCGTCGTGGGCGAGGGCGGGGAAGCCGGTGAGGTAGGTCTGGACGCCCGGCACCCTCCCGATCGCCCGGCGCATCTGGGTCGTGTAGTTCTTGGCGTCGGCCGCTTCCAGGGAGGTCTGGATCTGGACGTAGTAGACACCCGGCCCGGCCGGGCGGGGGGGCAGCGCGTTGCCGTGGGGGAGCTTCCCGGCGGCCCGCTCGGCGGCCTGCTCGACGACCGCGGGCGTGAGCGTGGGACCGGTCGAGCGGGCGACGAGCGTGAAGGCCCCGTCGCCGCGCTCGTTGAAGCGGGCCCTGAGGATTTCCAGCCCCTTTTCGGCCTGCGAGCCGGGGACGCTGAAGCGGTTCGTGAGCAGCTTGCCGAGGTTCGAGGCGGCATACCCGCCGAGCACGAACAGCACCAGCCAGCACGCCAGGACTGCTTTGCGGTGCGCGGCCACCCGCCGCGTCCAGGCCAACATGGGCCCGATTCTAGGAACGGCCCGCCGTCCCGGCGCGTCGTACCTCCCGGACGACACGGGTGTCGGCCCGTTCGTCCAACCTCGTCGCCGTGCTGTCAAGGCGACAGGGCCCGGTGACGACAACCAGCGACATAAAGCGAACTTGAAGGGGCAAACCCGACGTGAGTCGGGGACGCAAAGCTAGAGGTCTCCTGGAGATAGCTCGGCTGCCACCGAGACAAAGGAAGGCGTCGATGTACCCACTACCTCGCCAGGCCAGGAAGGCATGGAGTACGAGGCGTGCCCGCCTCGCCACCATCGGGCTCCTGCTCAGCGCGTGCTGGGTGGCTTCCCCCGTCGCCCCGGCACAGGCGGCGAGCACGCCGCCGTGCCCTGAAACCGTGCTCGTCCACCCCTTCACGTCCTGGGGCGACGAAGGCTATTACTCGCTCGTGCCGGGTGGGAGCTTCGAGCCCGGTGAAGCCCTGTGGCTCTCCGGCGGAGGAGCAAGGGTCGCGTTCGGGGGCGAGCCGTACGACGTGACCGGCAACCCGGACTGGTTCTCGATGGTGCTCCCCCAGGGCGGGACCACGCAGTCCCCATACATGTGTGTGGAACCGAATGACCGCACGTTCCGGTTCTTCATGAGCGCGGTCGGTCCCGCAGCGAGCGTGTCGGTGAGGCTCGTGTACCGGACGGTCGCCGGCGTGCCGCTGGTGGTGGCCTCCAAGACCCTGAGCGTGGGCAGCGGCTGGGAACTCTCCCCGATCCTCCACACCGGAGCCGCGGTCGCATCGACCATCGCCGGTGGGTCGGCCCAGCTGTCGGTCGGTTTCACCGCCGTGAAGGGCGCCGTGCGCATCGACGATGTGTACCTCGACCCGAGGATGCGCCGATGAGACCGCACGGGGACCCGAGGAAGAAAGTCATGTGGGAGTGCCACGGCCGCTCCAGGCGGGTCGGGAACATCGTCCTGCGGAGGGCTCGCTTCTCGATCCTCTCCGCGAGGGCGCGGGCGGCCAGCAGAGCCGCCTGCCGGCGCCCGGGAGAGGTGCTGAAGTGAACCGGCAGCGCCGGCAGCGGGACTGACCGGCTGACCCGCGGCCCACCCCGGGCCGCCTCACGGACCTCCACCGGAGTGCAGCGCGAGTTCACCGGTGGTTCACACAATCGTTGCGGGTTGGTCACAGAAACCCGCTGTTTGCGTGGAAATCTCACTGCATATGAGCACCACCGGGGCGGCAGCGGGGAGCGAGCGGCAACGGAGCCGGGTCGATCTCCATTGTCACTCGAGCGCGTCGGAGGAGTCCCGTCTCGGTGTTCAGCGGGCGGTGGGACTGCCGGAGTGCGCCACTCCGCCGTGGGAGGTGTACGAGCTCGCCAAGCGGCGGGGGATGGACTTCGTGACGATCACCGATCACGACACCATCGACGGGGTTTCACAGATCGCCGGGCAGGCGGACGTGTTCGTCTCGGAGGAGCTGACGGCCAATTTCCGTGACGAGGAACAGGCGGTCCACATTCTCTGTTTCGGGATCACCGGGGAGGACCACGAATGGCTGCAGGGGCACAGGTGGGACCTCGAGCGGTGCGCCGCGTATCTGCACGAGCGCGGGATCGCGTGTGCGCTGGCCCATCCCTATTACGCGGTCGCGGGACCGCTCTCCCGCCGTCACCGCCGGCGGCTCGCCGAGCTGTTCCCCGTGTGGGAGGTGCGCAACGGCGCACGAGCCCCCCAACTGAACCATCCCGCCGCCATGTATATCGCCACGCGCGAGGGCATCGGCATCGGCGGCAGCGATGACCACGCCGGGATCGACATCGGGCGAACCTTCACCCAGGGCCCTCCGGCCTCGAGCCACGAAGAGTTCCTCGCGCACCTGCGTGAGGGGAGGGTGATCGCGCGCGGCGCCCAGGGCAGCGCCGCCAAGTGGGCCCACGCGGCGATCGCACTGGCGATCCGCTCACTCGGCTTCTCCGGCCCCGCCGACGCGGCCACGCGGGTGGATCCGGAGCGGGTGATGAGGATGGTGGGACGGCTACTGATGGAGGCCGACGTCCGCCACGGACCGATCGGCGGCGACCTCACCCCCGGCGACGCCCGCTGCCTGCTGGACGCCTGGCGCAGCGCGGTCGGCCTGAGGGCACTCGACGAGGCCGGGATGCTGGAAATGATGCAGGAGGAGGGCTTCAGCCACGGGGCCCTCTTCCGGCGTGCCTGCAGGGCACACGAGCGGACCCTGCGCAGTGCGGTCGGAGAGCTGGTGGCGACGGTCAACGAGGGTGGAGCCCCAGGCGGCCCCTCCCGGGGTGCCGGGGCCGCCAGAGGATTGTTCGAGTCGTGCATCGCCGTGATCCCCTATGCCCCGGCGGCCGCCTTCCTGGCACGGGAGCAGGCCAAGCTGGAGCAGATAGCGGTGGCCGCCGAGACCGACGTGGCCCGGCTGCAGGGAGACGAGGGCGAGAGCGTCCGCGTGGCGATCCTGGTGGACGGCATCGGCTCCACCCACGGGGTCACACGGACGATCGAGGAGATCCGCCAGCGGGGAGTGCCGGGGTACGACATCGAGGTGGTGGGCACCGACCCCCCGGTGGACCGCCGGCTCGGAGCCGTGGCCGAGATCGACGTGCCCTTCTACCCCGGCCTCGAGATCGGCGTGCCGAGTCTTCCGGCGGTGGTGCAGGCGCTCACCGAGGGCCGCTTCCACGCCGTCCACGTCTCCTCCCCCGGGCCGGCCGGTATCGCGGGAGCGCTCGTCGCCCGCGCGATCGGGCTGCCCCTGATCGGCAGCTATCACACCGAGCTCACCGCATACGCGGCGATCCGGGCGGGCAACGCCGAGATCGCCTCGGCCGTGGGGCTGGGGGTGAGTGCCTTCTACCGCGCCTGCGACGTGGTCGTGTCGCCGAGCGAGGCGGCCGACGAGGCGTTGGCTGCGGCCGGCGTGCCGAAGGAGCGGGTGATGCGCTGGGACCGGGGCGTGGACACGCAGCGCTTCTCGCTCGCCCGTCGTGCCGGCAGCGGTGGGACGAGCCAGACGGAGGGTGGCCCGATGACGGTGCTGTACGCCGGGCGGATCACGCGGGAGAAGGGAATCGACCTGCTCGCGGACGCCTTCCTGTCGGCCCACGAGCGGTGCCCCGAGCTGCGACTGGTACTCGCCGGGGACGGGCCAGAGCGGGGACAGCTGACCGAGCGGCTCGGAGACCGTGCGACCTTCCTCGGGTGGCTGGAGGGCGGTGAGCTCCCGGCCGCCTACGCGGGAGCGGACATGTTCGTGTTCCCGAGCGCAACCGACACCTTCGGGCAGGTGGTGCTCGAGGCACAGGCGAGCGGCGTTCCCGTCGTGGCGGTGGCCGCGGGCGGCCCCAGGTCGCTGATCGAGCACCGCGTGAGTGGCCTGTTGTGCGCTCCCGAGCCGGAGGCGATGGCGGACGCGATCGTCGAGCTGGCCCGCTCGCCGCTGCTGAGAGAGCGGATCGCAGGGGCCGGCGTGTCGGTGGCGCGGGCACGCACCTGGGAGGGGGCCCTGGAACGGCTCGCCGATGGGTACCGCGCCGCGCTCGGGCCGGGCATCGCGCAGCGCTCCGCTGCCTAGTTGTTACCAGGATTCACAACTCGCGCCGAAGCGGGTCGAGGGCCTTTCTAGCACCTCGGCAGTTGACGTATGCTCTCGCGGTTCCAAAGGGGCCGACGGGCTCTTGCATTCCCGGGAAAGGAGTCTCGAGTGAGTTCGCACAGAGCATCCATCCGGACGGGCGTCGCGGCTCTTCTGGTGGCTTTCGGCGCGACCGCAACCGCTCGAGCGGAACAGCAGACCTTTGTCCCGGGCGGGGGAGCACAGCAGACCTTCGAAGTGCCCACCGGTGTCACCTCCGTGAGCGTGAAGGCGGTCGGTGGAGCCGGTGAAGGCGGGTGCAACGGCGGAAACGGGAGCGGCGGGCGGGGTTCGAAGGTCACCGGAGCACTCACCGTCACGGTCCACGAGAAACTGATCGTCGACTTCGTTGCGGGAGCCGAAACCGACCACAGCTCCTTCAACCATCAGTGCCTGGGCGGAGGCGATGGCGGTGGCGGCTCCGAGGTCCGCGGTGAAGCCGGCACGCTCGCGGCACGCCTGATCGTCGCGGGCGGCGGAGGCGGAGGCAGCGGAGGCCCGGGAGGACCGGCTTCCGGAGACACCGGTAGCTCGGGCAGCAGCGACGGGAACGGCAGCACCGTCGGAGGAGCGGGCGAAGGTGGGACCCTCAGCCAGGGCGGAAAAGGGGGGCACGCCGGCAACTACGAAACGCCGGGAGGCGAAGTCAAAGCGGAACCCGGCTCGGCCGGAGGAGAAGATCACGGCGGCGGCGCCGGCGAAACCCTGGAAGCCGAAGGAGGCGCGAAAGTCTACGGCGGCGGTGGCGGCGGGAGCGGCTACTTCGGTGGCGGTGGTGGTGGAAGCGGCCAGTTCGGTGGTGGCGGCGGCGCGGGCTCCAGCTTTGCCGCGTCACAGGTGAAAGAAGCCACCTTCGCCGAAGCCATCGGTGAATCGCAGGAGGTCGCATTCAGCTACACGATCGCGGCCGGCAGCGGAACGACGGGACCCACGGGTCCGACGGGGCCGACCGGCCCCACCGGACCGGGAGGGGCGACCGGCTCGGCGGGAGCGACGGGCCCCGCGGGCAATACCGGCATGCAGGGCGTGACCGGTGCGACCGGCCCGACCGGGGCAACGGGCGACACCGGAGCTACCGGAGCGACGGGCGGCGCGGGGATGCAGGGAGTGACGGGTGCAACCGGCCCCACCGGTGCGACGGGCGAGACCGGCGCGACCGGAGCCACCGGGGCAGGCACTCCGGGCGACACCGGAGCGACGGGGGCGACGGGGGCGACGGGCCCCACGGGGTCGCAGGGCGAACGGGGTTCCACCGGTGAACGAGGGGTCACCGGGGCGACCGGGCCCACGGGCTCGCAGGGCGAACGGGGTCCGACCGGTGAACGAGGGGCGACCGGGAGCACCGGTGGGCAGGGCGAAAAGGGCGCCACGGGCGAACATGGTGCGACGGGAGCCGCAGGGGCGACGGGGGCAGCGGGAGCCACCGGGGCCACAGGCTCGGCGGGGACGGCCGGGAACGCTGCCACGCTCACGTTCGCGAGCGACGCGCGGGTGGCGAGCGGCGACTGCCTCAACCTGGCCTACCTGACGACCTCGCAGGGACGAGGTGTGTGCCCGCCCGCGACCGTCGGCGTGCCGACCAGCTACGGCGCGCAGCACGAGCTGTCCCCGCCGACGCCGGCTGGAGGAGCGAGGGTGAACGACCTCTACGCCGCCGCGGAGGTGACCCTGACGGGGACCGAATCGATCCAGGTCGCCGTGATCGACAACACCAGCGGGGCCACGATGCTGAGCTGCACCATCAACTCGGTCACCAGGAGCCATTGCGAAAACGCCGGCTCCTCGGGTCCCGCGAACCCGGGAGACCTGATCGAGGTGAAGGTGACCGGCACGGCGAGACAGCTGAGCAGCTGCCGGGCCATCGAGGTGACGTTCCGGTACTGAAGGCGACGGGCCGCCCGGCACGCGGGCGACCCGTTTCTCCCGTGCCTGGTGTGAGGCCGACGCTGAGCGGAACCGCCGTCGGGCGGTCTAGCCGGTCAGTGGCCTTCGATGTTCCATTCAGAGGGAATGTAAGAGGATGCGTAGAGCGTTTCTGTACCGCTCGTGAGCAGCGTGGTGAAGGTGAGTTCGCGTGTCGGGTCGCAGGCCGCACGTCGTGGCCCCTTGAGCAGCGTTCCGGTGCCGCTGCCTTCGACCACCAGCCCGGGATTCTTCCTCACCTCTCCTTCGAAGCTGGTGTACTGGTAGAGACACCGGCCGACCTTGGCCTCGATCGCCGTCGTCAGCGTCTCCTCGAGGTCGAAGTTGATCCCCGCTCCGGTGATGCTCCCCGACAGCTTCGAGACTTCACCGGCTCCGCACTTCGCGCGCTTCTCCTTTTCGAAGGTGAGGGGATCTTCGGAGACCCCGTTCCCGGCGAGGACGACGGTCCCGTGCTGGGCGCAGTTGCCGATGTGCACTTCCACGTTGAGGATCGAGCCGACGGGGAGCTTGGCGTGCTGTGCCTCGAGGGTCAACGTGCCGGGCGGGACCGCCTCCGCCGTCCCCGCCGCCGTTGCGACGATCGCGAGTGCCGCGATTGCCGTGCCGATCCGAAAACCTGTCCTGCGCATCATCAGCCAGAGCTCCTCTCGTCTCACGCCTTTGTGGATGGCGTCAGGATCGCCTCGCGACGCAGGCGGTTCTAGACGGCCGCCCGGAGACCTGGGGTAGGGAGAACCCGAGCGGACGGGAGCTCAGCCGATGCGTTCGGCCAGCTCGACGATGATGCCCTCCGGACCGCGGACGTAACAGAGGCGGTACACGTCCTGGTAGCGCTCCACCTCGCCGACGAGCTCCGCTCCCTGGTCGTAGAGGCGGTCGAGGACGGCGTCGAGGTCCTGGACGGCGAAGGTGAGATGGCGAATGCCGGGAGCGTTCGCGGGTGCCGAGCGGTCCACATCGGGACTCTCGGGAGTCTCGAAACTGGCGAGCTCGACCCGCCCGTGACCGTCCGGTGTCTGCAGCATCGCGACCTCGGCGCGGACGCCTTCGAGGCCGATGACGCGATCCACCCACGGACCCTCGACCGACGCTCCTCCCTGGCGCTCCAATCCCAGCTGGAGAAAGAACTCGACCGCGGCCGGGAGGTCGACGACCACGATGCCGACGTGGTCCATCCGCTCGATCGTCACGGCTCGATGGTAGGCGAGATGACTTCGCCGACGCTCCGACCACGCGCGTTTGGGTTCACACCGAGGTGGGTACTTGGGTGTGGTCTGTACCACTCGCCAGGCCGCGTCGGGGGCTCCGCGTCGCAAGGGCCGGCCAAAACGAAAGACGAGGACCATGAGGGCATCAGCAGCGTCGGGCGGCCGTGTGGACACGGGTCGGAGAACCTTGACCGTCGCCCTGCTCGCGGGGGTCGTCCTGCTCGCCGCCTGGTCCCTGGTGGCAGCCTCAGGGGCCCGCGCGGAGCAGACCCCTGAAAAGGATCCCTTCTACAGATACGAAGGGAAGCCCGCGGTGCTCAAGCACATGAAGCCCGGAACGGTGTTGAAGACCCGCACGGTGTCGATGCACATCGAGGGCATCGAACTACCGATCTCCGTCGTACAGCTCCTCTACCGGTCGACCTCGGAGCTCGGTAAGCCGACCGTGAACGTGACCTCGGTGCTGCTTCCGCCGCTGAAATCGGAAACGCCGACCGTTCTCTCCTACCAGTCCTTCTACGACAGCCTCTCCACCGAAGACGACCCCTCCTACGCGATCTCGGGTGGCGTGGGGACCGGCGGCGAAATTCCCCAGGCCGAGTCGGTCCTGATCGCCCCCGCACTGCTCGCGGGAGAGACCGTGGTGGTGCCCGACACCGAGGGCGAGGAAGCGGACTTCGCAGCCGGTCCGGTGTACGGCTACAACACGCTCGACTCGCTGCGGGCGGCGCTCAGCTCGTCGGCCACGGGACTGTCCAGCAAGACCAAGATCGCGCTGGCCGGGTACTCCGGCGGGGCGATCGCCACCGAGTGGGCGGCACAGCAGGCCCCCACCTACGCTCCGGACATCAACGTCGACCTCGTGGGCGCCTCCTTCGGAGGCGTGCTGGTGGATCCGGCCCACAACCTCAAATACGTCGAAGGAAGCTCGAGCTGGTCGTCGATCGTCCCGATGGCCCTCGACGGACTGGCGCGCGCCTTCCATCTCGACCTCACTCCGTACCTGAGCGAATACGGCAAGGAACTGATGACGGAGGACGAACACTCCTCGATCACAAACCGCACCGAAGTGTCCGGTCTGACGTGGGAGCAGCTGGCCAAGCCCGAATACGCGACCCCGGAAAGCGTCAAGGTCTTCGTGAAGACGGCCAACAAGCTGATCATGGGCCGCGAAGGAGCCCCGACCGTGCCACTCCTGATCGGGCAGGGGAACGGTGGTGAAGAATTCGAAGGGACGCCGGGCGACAAGCCCGGGATCGGGCCCGGGGACGGAGTGATGATCGCCGGGGACGTCCGCAGCCTCGCCCGCCAGTACTGCGCCGACGGTGTCCCGGTTCACTACACCGAATACCAGCACCTCGGACACGTCGAGGGGGCCGGGCCGTGGCTGGCCGAAACCGGCCCCTGGCTGGTCGAACGTTTCGCAGGCCTGGCCGCATCCCAGGACTGCTCGGAAATCGCCCCGGGCAACCCCCTGACACCGATCAAGAGCACGAAGGGCTGAGAATCACTGCCGATTTGTGAGGCCTCTGCTTCCCGCGGCACTTCAGCGGGAGCGCGGGCCTATATGCTCTCGCGATTCCCTCGACGGGCAACCTGATATGGCGGCGGGCGAGCGATGGCGCGCAGCTGGTGTCGCACATGAGGTTGCCCCGAAACAAGAAAGTCGTGGGCGAGGGCTGGGGCTACGCGGGCGCGCTGCCGTCACAGTTTGATCTCTACCGCGTCGACTCTCCGTTCATCGCCGCGGGAAAAAGAAAAGTGCTTGGTAAGGACGTGCGCAAGCACCTACCGGGCGACACCATGGCAGCCAAACGGATCAGCAGCGGAAAGGTCAGGACCGACCCGGTGGCTCTCAGCCCACGAAACCGGCTGGCCGCGCACCGCTGGCAGTTCACCGACGGGCAGGACAATTGGTCCTCCATCGTACGCACGGTCCGTTTCGCGGACGTCGTTGCCCGCCTCCCCCGCATAACGCTAAGGACGCCGCCAGGCACTCCCGTAGACGCAAAGGCTGAGATCAAGACATCGGTACCACCCGACCTGGCTGATCCGCGGGTGCGTCTTGATCTCGTACTCCCGTGGGAAACCGGAGCGACAGACCTCACCGTGCGCGATCTCATCGCCGACGAGCTCACCGAGGACGACGGATCGCTCGACGAAGAGATGCTGGCGGCGATTGTGGATCAGTTCGACGAAGAGCTGCCAAGAGAGCAGACCCTCGACTGGGAGATGTGGATAGGCAACGACTCCGTTGTCGTCGATCCCGGCGAGAGCGTGTTCTCGACGATCGAGATCCGCGGTACACAACCTGGACGACTTGCTCTTGCCGTTTTGGCTGTCAACGCCGACGGCGCCGACGAGCGTGCCGCGTCGGAGATCGTGGTCGTCGACATCGACGAGGATGGCACAGTCTCCTTGCTGTACGCCGACGGCGAAGACGGATAGCCGACCGCCCCCTGCCGGGTTGGGCCCCGCGAGACCCCTGCCCTTGCTGCGATTGCACTTCTCGCACAAGAAGTGGACGAGGTGGGCGATACTGGGCTCGAAACGACTGCAGGCCCGGAAATCTGGGCTACGTCCAGTAAATACGGGGCGCTTGGGTGTTATCTCGCCTGGGTGCCCTCAAATTGGTACCTAAATTGGTACCTCGGCATCTATTGGGGGCGCCGGGACGGGCCGGCGACCGGATGGATCGGCCGTTTCGCGGATACGTACGCCAGCTTGCGCTGAAGCTCACGGAGCCGGCCGATCGTGGCTGCGTCGTCCCATCCGGTGGTGATGCTCCAGTCCCGACCCGAGCCGTAGTAGTTGCTTGCAAACGCGATCTCGGTGGCGACTAGCGCACGAGCCCAATCCGCTGGCGTAAGAGGCTCGCCGCGCTCCACGGCGCCTTCAATCACTCGTCCCCGTGCGAGGAGATCATCGACGCTGTCGAAGCCCATCGCGCGCGCAACCGGGTCGCTGGGCTGCGCTGGCCCTCCCCA
>DATJOU010000167.1:0-3630 GCA_035506775.1 Solirubrobacteraceae bacterium
CTGGTCGGCGGCGCGCCCCGCGACCGCCTGCTGGGCCGCCCCAGCGCCGACATCGACCTCGTGCTCGCCGGAGAGGTGGAGCAGGCGGCCCGCTCGCTGGCCAGGGCCGTCCCCCGGGCGGCCTGCTTCGAGCTGTCCTCCGACCACCGCTCCTGGCGGGTGGTCAGCACCGAGCACGGCTGGCAGGCCGACTTCGAGCCGTTGCGGGCGCAGACGCTCGAGCAGGACCTCGGGCTGCGCGACTTCACCGTCAACGCGATCGCCGAGCCGCTCGCCGGGGGCGACCCGGTGGACCCGCTGGGCGGGATCGGCGACCTCCGCGCCCGCCGCCTGCGGGCGGCATCAGAGCAGGCCTTCAGCGACGACCCGCTGCGCGTCATGCGCCTGGCCAGGGTGGCGGTCGAGCTCGACCTCGAGCCCGACGAGCGGACGCTCGTCCTGGCCCGCGCCGCGGCGCCGCTGCTGGCCGGCGTGTCCGCGGAGCGGGTGTTCGCCGAGCTGCGCAGGATCCTCTCCTCCGTCCAGGCCCGTCGCGGCATCGAACTGCTCGCGGACGTGGGTGCGAGCGCCGTGGTGCTCCCCGAGCTGGAGGCGCTGCGGGGGGTGGGTCAGAGCCGCTACCACCACGCCGACGTGTACGTGCACACGCTCGAGGTGCTCGAGCGTACGGCCGCCCTCACCCACGCGCTGGCGGGCGAGCCCGGTGGCGGGGGGCAGGTGCAGGAGGCCCTGGAGGGCATGGACGCGGCGCTGCGCTCCCGGCTGGCAGAGGTGCTGGAGGAGCCCCTGGCCGACAAGCTCACGCGGGGGCAGGCGCTGGCCTGGGGGGCGCTGCTCCACGACGCCGCCAAGCCCCTCACCCGCGGCACCAGCGAGGGGGGTGCGAGGGTTACGTTCATCGGCCACGACCGGGCCGGCGCGGAGCTGTCCCGGGAGGTCCTCACCAGGTTGCGGGCCAGCGAGCGGCTGCAGGTGTTCGTGGCCGCACTGGTGCGCAACCACCTGCGGCTCGGGTTCCTCGTGCACGAGCCCCAGCCGCTGTCGCGGCGGACGCTGTTCGGGTACCTGCGGAGCTGCTCGCCGGTCGAGGTGGACGTGACGCTGCTGTCGATCGCCGACCGCCTGGCGACCCGCGGGGACCGTGCGCAGGAGGCGATCGCGGCACACCTGCGCCTGGCGATCGAGGTCCTCCCGGAGGCGCTGCGGTGGCGCTCACAGGGCCCACCCGCGGTTCCCCTCCGCGGGGACGAGCTCGCCCACGAGCTCGGCATCGCCCCCGGGCCCCGGCTCGGAGAGCTGCTCGAGGAACTGCTCGAGGCGCGCTACGCCGGAGACATCACCACCCGCAGCGAGGCGGTAGCGTACGCCCGCGAGCTGCTCGCCGACAGCGGGCCCTCGCCCTCGTGATGCGCGACCCAGACTGCATCTTCTGCAAGATCGTCGCGGGCGAGCTGCCCGCCAGCGTCATCGACGAAGACGAGCGCACGATCACCTTCATGGACATCGCCCCGGCCACCCGCGGGCACGCGCTCGTGATCCCCCGCGATCACAGCACGGACCTGCTGGAGGTTCCCGCCGAGGACCTGCTCGCGACGGCCACCGCCGCCAGGCGCCTGTCGCGCCGTCTCGGCGAGCGGCTCGGGGCCGACGGCGTCAACCTGCTGAACGCCTGCGGACCGGCCGCCTGGCAGACCGTGTTCCACTTCCACGTACACGTGATCCCGCGCTACGACGACGATCCGCTGCGCCTGCCGTGGACCCCGACGGCGGGCGATCCCGACGAGATAGCCGCCGTGGCGAAGGAACTCGCGGCGGTCTAACGAATACCTGACCGCTACAAACGGGCCTCGCGCGTGTTTGGATCCCGCATATGAGAAGAATCTGCACGATCGCCCTGCTCGGCGTGGCCGCCGCGCTCGCGATTCCCACCGCCGGCTCCGCCACGATCACCGAAATCGGGACCGTAGGCGCCGCCAAGACGCCCGCCGTTCCCAGCTGCCCAACGAGCCCCTGCCTGGCCGTCAGCCGCACGACCGGCTTCCAGGTCAAGGTCGGCTCCACGCGCAACCCGATGAACATCACCAAAGAAGGCTCGATCGTCGCCTGGACGGTCACGCTCGCAAAGCCGTCGAGCGCGCAGGTCAAGTACTTCAACGCCAATGAGGGCGGCCCCGCCGAAGCGGCGATCGCGGTGCTGCAGCCGCAGAAGTCGCCCAACCTCAGCTACAAGCTGATCGCCCAGGGTCCCACGGTGAAGCTCGAAAAGTACTTCGGCCAGACGGCCCAGTTCGCGCTGCCGACCTCGATCCCGGTGAAAAAGGGCGAGCTGGTGGCGCTGACGGTGCCCACGTGGGCCCCGGCACTGGCGCTCAACTTCGGCAACGACACCTCTTGGCGGGCGAGCCGCTCCAAGAGCCAGTGCACGAGCACGAGCACCCAGACGACCCACACCCAGATCGGGACCGCGGTCCAGTACTACTGCCTGTACCAGACCGCCCGTCTCACCTACAGCGCGACGCTGATCTCCACGCCCTGAGCCGGCGCGCGTCGGGGAGCGCGCGCTAGGGAGCGCTCGCTCCGCCGGTCGGGCTGGAACTGCCGGCTTCTTTGGTGCCGCCGGCTTCGGTGGTGCCTTTTTCGGTGCCCCCGGCCGAAGCGCCACCGGAGGAGCCGCCCGCGGAGGATTCACCGGTGGCTTCGGTGCCACCGGATTCGGATTCCGATTCGGAGGACGGTTCGGTGCCGGATTCCGTCGCCGAGGTCGAGGTCTTCTTCGCGTTCGTCGAGGTCGTGGAGCTCGTGCCCGCGGCCTTTTCCGCGCTCGTGTCGTTCGGCGGGGTGATTTCGGGGGTGTTCTTGGGCGGGCTTTCGGAGACCTTCGCCCCCCCGCACGCGGCCAGCGCGAGCGCTGCCAGCAGCGCCCCGCCCAGGGCCAGCCAGCGGCGGTCTCTCACAGCGGGTCCATCCGCCGCCCGCAGGTGGGGCAGTCGTTGAGGTCCTTCTGGGCGAGCTGGTCGCACCAGGGACAGAAGCGCAGGTTCTCGACGGCCCACGGCAGCCGTGACAGCGAGGGGGCCATCGGCAGCTCGATCCCGACCACTTCCAGCGGCTGGTCGGTCTCGCGGTCCATGTAGATCCGTCCGGGCTCGGCTTCGATCAGGACCTCCCGGCCGCTGGCGCGGTTACGGAGGCGATAACGCTGCTTCGGGCCCACGGCTGGGAGACTCTAGACCATCTAGTGGCGCGCATCCTCATCTTCCACGGCTACCTCCTGGCCGGGACAGGTTCCAACGTCTACAACGCGCGCCTGGCGCAGACGCTCGCCCGTCTCGGCCACGACGTCCATCTGCTCTGCCAGGAGCGCCACCCCGAGCGCCTGGAGTTCGTGGATGCGGCCGGCGACTGGGACTCGGGGGCGCTGCGGGTGCGGCGCCTGAGGGATCGCGCCGACGCCCTCGGGGAGCCGCCGGAGGGCACGTCGGGCAGCTGCACCGTCTACCGGCCCGACATCGGCGGACTGCTCCCGGTGTACGTGGCCGACCGCTACGAGGGAGTCGAGGCCCGCACCTTCGCGGAGCTGAGCGAGGAGGAGCTGGCCGGGTACCTGCGGGCGAACGTCGAGGCGGTGGC
>DATJOU010000168.1:0-6799 GCA_035506775.1 Solirubrobacteraceae bacterium
GCGATCGTGGTCGTGGAGACACCCTCGAGCACGGTCGCGCTGCGCAACCGCCTGCGCCTGTCGAAGCCCGGCAGCTACTACTTCTCCTCCAGCGGCGGCCTGGGCTTCGGGATCGCCGCCTCCGTCGGCGTCCAGCTGGCCCAGCCCGAGCGTCCGGTCGTGTGCGTGCTCGGAGAGGGCTCGGCCCAGTACGGCATCACGGCGCTGTGGTCGGCCGCCAACCACAAGGTCCCGGTCACCTTCCTGGTGCTCCGTAACGAGGAGTACATGATCCTCAAGTGGTTCGCCGAGCTCGAGCAGGCAACCGGGGCGCCGGGACTCGACCTCAAGGGTCTGGACGTGGCCAGCGTGGCCGAGGCCTACGGGGTGCCCTCCGAGGAGGTCTCCGAACCGCAAGAGCTCGCCGACGCCCTGCGCCGGGCGATCGCGGTGGAGGATGGCCCGCGTCTGGTCCAGGTGCCGGTCGCCACCGGGATGTGGCTGGACTAGATGTGACCGTGGGGTCTCCGTGAGCGTGCTCGGGGCCGAAACGAGGCCGGTGGAGCCGCAGGCGGGGGAGGGGGTCAGCGACCGGGCCCCCGACTGGGTCGCGCACGGGACGCCCGAGCCGCTGCGGGGGGAGCTGCGACGGGCCCTGGGTCCATCCGGGGCCGCCACACGCGCGCTGGACCTCGTCCGTTACGCCTCCGACGCCAGCCCCTATCGGACGATCCCGCGCGCGGTGGCGATCCCCCGTGACCTCGCCGACGTGCGGGCGGTGCTCGCGCTGGCGCGCCGTCAGCGAACCCCGATCGTGTTCCGCGCCGGCGGCACGAGCCTCAACGGACAGGCCCAGGGCGACGGCATCCTGATGGACGTCCGGCGCCACTTCCAGGACGCCCGCGTGGAGCAGGACGGAGCCCGCATACGCGCCCAGCCGGGCGTGCTGCTCGGGCGCCTGAACCGCATGCTGGTGCGCCACGGACGCCGGGTCGGGCCCGACCCCGCCAGCACCGACATCGCCTGCGTGGGCGGCGTGGTGGCCAACAACTCCGGCGGGATGCGCTGCGGCGTCCACGCCGACTCCTACAGCACCGTCAGCGCGATCACGTTCATGCTGGCCGACGGCACGGTGATCGACACCGCCGCCCCCGGCGCGTCGGAGGCCTTCGCCAGGGCCGCCCCCCAGCTGGCGGCGGGTCTGGCCCAGATCCGCGACGAGCTGCGAGCCGACGAGGAGCTGAGCGCCCGCATCGTCCACAAGTTCCAGATCAAGAACACGACCGGCTACCGCCTGTGCGCGTTCCTGGATGCCGACGAGCCGCTGGAGATCTTCCGGCGGCTGCTGATCGGGTCGGAGGGGACGCTGGCGTTCCTCGCCGAGGCGGTCTTCGAGACGCTCCCGCTGCAGCCCTGCACGACGCTGTCGCTGGTTCCCTTCGCGGACATCGACGCGGCCGCAGAGGTCGTGCCCGCGCTGGTGGCCGCCGGTGCGAGCGCCACCGAGCTGATGGTGGCCCCGACGCTGATCGCCGCCGCCTGGAACATGCCGGGGACGCCCGCGGCGTGGAAGGAGCTGCCGCCCGAGTCGGCCGCCCTGCTGGTCGAGTTCCGCGCCGACCACGAGGGCGAGCTCGACGCGCCCGAGGCGCAGGCGCTCTCGATCCTCGCTGCGGGGCGGGCGCTGGAGGCACCCCGCTTCAGCCGCGACCGGGCGGAGATCAAGATGCTGTGGCACGTACGCGAGGGGATGCAGGGCCTGCTGGCGGCGATGCGGGCGCCGGGGGTGCAGCTGATCATCGAGGACGTGTGCGTGCCCCCCGCCCGCGTGGCGGAGGCGGCCAAGGACCTGCAGGCGCTGCTCGGCCGCCATGGGTTCCTGCAGGGGGTCGCCGGTCACGCCTCGGCCGGCAACCTGCACTTCCTGCTGACGCCGAACTTCGGCGAGCCCGCCGACCTCGACCGCTACGAGGCCTTCATGCGCGAGCTGGTCGAGCTGATCGTCGACACCTACGACGGCTCCCTGAAGGCCGAGCACGGCACCGGCGTGAACATGGCCCCCTACGTCGAACGTGAGTGGGGAGCGAAGGCGACCGAGCTGATGTGGCGGGTCAAGCAGCTCGCCGACCCGGACGGGGTCCTCGCTCCGGGGGTGCTGCTCAACCGCGAGCCGGGGGCACACCTGCGCAACCTCAAGTCCACCCCCGAGATCGACCCGGTCGCCACCCAGTGCATCGAGTGCGGGTTCTGCGAGCCGGTGTGCCCGAGCCGCGACCTCACCACCACGCCCCGTCAGCGGATCGCGCTGCGGCGCGAGATGGCCCGCCAGCCGCAGGGCTCGCCGGTGCTGGTGGCACTGACCGAGCAGTACCGCTACGACGGCCTGCAGACGTGCGCCGCCGACGGCAGTTGCAGCACCGCGTGTCCGGTCGGGATCGACACCGGCGCGCTCGTCAAGCAGCTGCGCGCCGCCGAGCACGGCCCGCGGGCGGAACGGATCGCGCTGCAGGCCGCCCGCCGCTGGGGTGCGGTCGAGAGCTCCGCCCGGGCCGCCCTGCGGGCCGGGGCGAACGGCGCCGACGGCGCGTTGCGGGCCCTGTCCGGAGCCGGGCGGCGGCTGCTGGGGGACGAGCTGATCCCGGCCTGGACCAGCGCGATGCCCTCCCCGGCCCCTGCGCGCGTGCCCCCCGCAACCGCCGCCACGAGCCCCGCGGGGGCGGCCGCCGTGTACTTCCCGGCCTGCATCAACCGCATCTTCGGCAACCCCCGCTCGCGTGCCGGCGAGCCGTCGCTCGCGGAGGCGATGGTTGCGGTGTCCGAGCGCGCCGGCGCCCCACTGTGGATCCCGTCCGACGTGGCCGGGCACTGCTGTGCCACCCCGTGGAGCTCGAAGGGGTACCGGCAGGGCCGCGAGCTGATGGCGCGGCGGATGGCCGAGGCGGCCTTGCGCTGGACGCGCGAGGGGGAGCTGCCGCTGCTCACCGACGCCAGCTCGTGCGCCCAGGCGCTGGCGGGGGAGGAGCTCGCCGGTGCTGTGGACGAGCGGCTGCGCGAGCGCCTGCAGGCGGTGCGGGTGCTCGACCCGATCGAGTGGGTCCACGAGCGACTGCTCGGCTCGCTTCAGCTCGAGCGCAAGCTCGCCGCGGTCGCCCTGCACCCGCCCTGCGCGGCCGTCCAGGGCGGCCTCGATGGCCGGCTGCGCGAGATCGCCTCGGCGCTGGCCGAGGAGCTCATCGAGCCGCTCGTCCCCGGTTGCTGCGGGATGGCCGGAGACCGCGGGCTGCTGCACCCCGAGCTGCCGGCGGCGGCCCTGGCGGAAACGGCGAGCGAGCTGTCCGGCCGCGAGCTCGACGCCTGCGTGTCGTGCAACCGCACCTGCGAGCTGGCGCTGGAGGGGGTCACCGGGCGCCCGTACGAGTCGATCGTGGCGACGCTCGAGCGGCTCACGCGAACGACCCCCGCGAACGCAGACGGGTCGCTGCCGCGGGCGGCCGCGCGGCTCTAGGATCTGGTCGATGCGACATTCCCCCGACCGGCCACTCGGGGTATCGCCGGCGACGGTGGGCGACTACCGCGAGCTCGCCCGCCGCAAGCTGCCCCGCCAGCTGTTCGACTACCTCGACGGGGGTGCCTACGAGGAGGCCACGATGCGGGCCAACGTCGCCGACCTCGAGCGGGTGCTGCTGCGCCAGCGGGTGATGTGCGACGTGTCGGTGCGCGAGCAGGCGGTCGAAGTGCTCGGCCAGCAGCTGTCCACACCGGTGGTGCTCGCCCCCGTCGGGCTCGCCGGCATGATGGCCACTCGCGCCGAGGTGCAGGCCGCCCGCGCGGCCGAGCGCGCCGGGGTGCCGTTCATCGAGTCCACCGTCTCGATCTGCCCGATCGAGGAGGTCGCGGCCGCCACCAGCCGCCCGCCCTGGTTCCAGCTGTACGTGATGCGCGACCGCGGCTACGCCGAGGACCTGATGTCCCGCGCCCGCGCGGTCGGCTCCCCGGTGCTGGTGCTGACGATCGACCTGGCCGTCGTCGGGGCCCGCCATCGCGACGTCCGCAACGGCCTCGGCAAGACCTCCCGCCTGGGCCAGCTGCGCCGCGGCCTGGATCTCGCCAGCCACACCGGCTGGATCCGCGAGGTCGCCCTCGGCGGCAAACCGCTCACCTTCGGCAACCTCGAGAAGGCGGTCCCCGGGGCCCGCTCGCCGAGCGCCTTCCGCGAGTGGGTGGACTCGCAGTTCGACCCGTCCGTGACCTGGGAGGACATCGCCTGGGTGCGCGAGCACTGGGACGGGCGCCTGATCGTCAAGGGGGTGCTCGACCCCGAGGACGCCCGTCGCGCGGCGGAGGTCGGCGTGGACGGGATCGTGGTCTCCAACCACGGCGGCCGCCAGCTCGACTCGGTCCCCTCTACGGTCCGCGCCCTGCCGGAGGTGGTGGACGCGGTCGGAGACCGCGTCGAGGTGCTCGTGGACGGGGGCGTGCGGACCGGCCTGGACGTCGTCAAGATGCTCGCCCTCGGAGCCCGGGCGGTGCTGGTGGGGCGTGCCTGGGCCTGGTCGGTGGCGGCCCGCGGCGAATCCGGCGTGCGCCACGTGTTGGGCGTGATGAAGGCCGACATCGACGTGGCGCTCGGCCTCACCGGCTGCCGCTCGGTGACCGAGCTGGACCGCTCCGCGCTGGTGGGCCGGGGCGAGGGCGCCGACAGCCTGCTGACGCGGGAATAAGCACCTGGCCGGCGACGACCCGGCCGCTTCTCGGAATACTTGTGACCCAGATGCTGGCCGGCGCCGAACTCGACGGGCGGATCCTCGACGGCCGCTACGAGCTGCGCGGGATCATCGGCGAAGGCTCCTTCGGACGCGTTTACAGGGCGCGCGACCGGCGCCTGGCGCGGCCCGTGGCGGTGAAGGTGATCAAGCCGTGGTGGGCCGACGACGGGGCCTCGATCGAGCGTTTCCAGAGCGAGGCCCAGCTGCTGGCCCGTGTCAACGACCCCGGGATCGTGCAGATCTACGACTTCGGCCACACCCCCGACGGGCCCTACTACGTGGCCGAGCTGGTCGAGGGGGAGAGCCTCGAGGAGCGCCTGCGGCGGGGACCGCTCGGGCCCCCCGAGGCGGCCCGCATCGCCGAGCAGCTGTGCGCGGCGCTCGGCAGCGCCCACGCCCAGGGCGTCGTCCACTGCGACGTCAAGCCCGCCAACGTGCTCCTGGACCGCGACGGTCGCGTGAAGGTGGGCGACTTCGGCGTGGCCCGCTTCGGCGAGACGAACCCGTCCGAGAGCTCGGCCCTGTTCGGGGGCACCCCCCGCTACATGTCGCCCGAGCAGGCGCGGGGACGGCGGCTGACGCCCGCCAGCGACGTCTACAGCGCCGGTGTCGTGCTGTACGAGATGCTCTCGGGGGAGCCCCCGTTCCAGGCCGGCTCAGCCGTCGAGCTGGGGATCTGCCACCTCCAGCAGGCACCGCCTCCGCTGGCCGAGGACGTCCCCGAGCCGCTGCGGGAGCTGGTCGCCGTGGCGCTCGCCAAGCGTCCCGGCGATCGCTACCGCGACGGTGCGGTGATGGCGGCCGCGCTGCGTGCCGCCCGCGACTCGATGCACGACCCGGGCGCCTCGACCGCCCAGCTGCCGCTGAAGGAGCTCGACGCCGAGCGGGACGCCGAGCCGGCCGCACCCGCGGCGACCGTCGTGCGGGCATCCGCCCCGTCGCGAGCCCCCGACGCCGGGGCGACCGTCGCCGTGGCGCGCAAGGCGCCGCCCAGCACCCGGGTCAGGCCCCGGCGAAGGGGGCTGTGGCTCGCCTTCGCCGCCGCGCTCGTGGCGGCCGGGGTGGCGGCCTTCCTGCTCATCGGGGGGAAGGGGAGGACGACCGTTCCGCCGCTGCAGGGCCTGCACCGGCCGAGCGTGCTCGCCCGCGCCGGCGACGCCCACGTCGACGCGGTGTTCGTCTCGCACCACTCACGGGCACCGGTGGGCGTGGCGATCGCCCAGATCCCCAGGCCCGGCACGCGCGTGAAGCAGGGGTCGCAGGTGCGGGTCCTGATGAGCTCGGGACCGCCGCCGGTGGCGGTCCCGAACACGGTCGGGGAGCCGCTCGCGGAAGCCGAGGAAGCCGTCGCCGGCGCAGGGCTGCACTACGCGCTGCACACCGTCCCCGCTCCCGGTCGCACGGCCGAATCGGTGCTCTCCGAGAGCCCCTCCGCGGCGGCCGACGTGCCGAGCGGCTCGACGGTCACGTTGACGGTCGTGGCGGCGCCCCGGTGGCGTCCGCTGACGACCTTCTCCGGCGTCCAGAACGGCCAGTCGGTGCCGTTCAGCATCCGCGGCCACCGCTGGAGGCTCGCCTACACGATGGCCTTCAAACACACCTGCCTGTTCCTGGTGGTGTGCGAAGCCCCGACCGCCTCGGCGGAAAACCTCTCGACGGACTCGAGCTTCGACGAATTCGAACTCGACGAAGGCGAAGGCACCCACTACCACGTGTTCGACAGCGGTCCGGGCCTGTACCGCGTGTCGGTCACCGGCGGCCACGACCCGGCCCGCTGGTCGGCGACGGTCGAAGACTTCTACTAGCGGCACGGCTCCAGCGGCCGGACGGGCCCCGGCGCTCCCCCGACGGGCTGACGGGCCGGGGCCGGCTCCCGGCGCTCCCCCGGGCCCTCAGGAGGTCGTGAGCTCGACCGGCTCGGCCTCGCGCAGCGCCCGCGCGAGGAGCTCCCGCAGGATCGCCCGCTCTGCCGGGTCGAGCCCGCGCAGGACGTCGGCCTCGACGCTTTCCTGGGCGCACTCCGCGGTGGTGAGCTTGCGCCGCCCGGCGGTGGT
>DATJOU010000169.1:0-8895 GCA_035506775.1 Solirubrobacteraceae bacterium
AAGCTGGCGCTGTGGACGCTCTTGTCGCCGCCCGGGAGCTGCTGCTTGCTGCTCGAGCCGGTGGCGACCAGCAGGGCGGCGCCGGCGACGATCACCACGATCACGGCGATCGGCAGGTACACGAACAGCTTCCCGTGCGGACGCTGTTCGTCGGGAGGTGGCGTTTGCTGCGGCTCGCTCTCCGGCGAAACGGGCGGGCGGGTCCCGCCGGGCGCCTCGGTACTCATCGACCAGCAGTCTGGCAGAGGAGCCTAAACGCCGGCGCAGTCACCGTGCCACCCTCGAGCGGCGCACGGCCACGAGGGCCACCACGCCGGTGAGCAGGGCGAGGACTCCCACCACCAGGGCGGCGATCCCGAGCCCCTTCGAGGCCCCGCCCGAGGACTGGGACGAGCTCGTCGCCGCCGCCGGAGCCGGCGAGGCGGTTCCGGTGGCGCCGGCTTCGGGGCCGGCCTCGTCGCCCGCCACTTCCTGGACGACGCCGCCCTTGGCCGTGACGTTGATCCGGGGCGAAGGGTGTTCGGCCGTCAGCGACGGCTCGATCCAATGAACCACCTGTCCGTTGCTGTAGGTCTGCACAGTGCGGAATTCGAGCGCCCTGCCGGCCGCGTCGGTTGGTATCGCCAGCGACAACGGGAAGTTGATGAACTGGCCGTTTTCGACCTTGCCCAGCGGGCCGGTCCAGGTCCACACGATCTGGGAGACCTCGGTGTCGATCGTTTCACCGTCTTCGGTGATCGGGGTCGCGAGCTTGGTTTCGATTACGTGGACGCTCCAGCCGGGCACGTTTTCGTAGTCCACCCCTACGAACCCGGGAGGGAACAGGGTGTCGACCTTTGTCACGTAGGCGCCTTCCTGCTCGCCGGGGACCCTCACGTCGAGGGTGGCGAAGGCGCCGGCGGGGATCGTGTTGGGGTGCAGGCTGATGTGGGCCTGGGCGCAGGCGGGCGCCGCGAGCAGGGCCACCGTGAGGGCGAGTACGGCCTTCCTGGTGTGCATATCGTCACTTCCTCCTGGTCGTCCGCTGGGTACCGGTACCGGTCACGAGACCGGCACCTTCACCACGCGGGTGAACTGTTCGAATTCCGAGACGCGGTCGACGATTTCGATCGCCCACGTGCCTCCCGGTGAGAGCACGGCAGAGGTCAGGATGTAGTGGCCCGGTCCCGCCAGCGACGCCTTCAGGGGGAGCGGGCCGATGTGCTTGGAGGGCAGCCTGGCGGTGGCCGTCAGTTCCTTGGTGGCCGTGTACTGGACGCCGGTCTTGGCGTCGATCAGGTACAGGTGGATCGTGTTGAGCCCGACCTTCGCCGGTTCCACTGTCATCTCCAGCAGCGCCGGGCCGAGTGAGGTGTTGGTCGAGAACGGGCCCGAGGCGGCATCGATCGGGGGCGCGTAGCTGATCAGGGCCGCCGTGACCCCGAACACGCACATCATCAGGAGCAGCTCCCCACGGAGGGTGCGGCGGGCGAGCACCCCGGCCTGGCGGGGCTCTCCCCCGGCGGCGGCGATCCGGCGCAGGGCCGGGATCAGGCGCTCGCGGTTCATCCAGCCGATCACGACCAGCGCCCCCAGCAGGGCGGTCTTGGCGAGGATCAGCAGGCCGTAGGTCGTGTGGAGGAGCCCGTGGAGCGAACGGACGTCGATGTACGCCTGGACCGCGCCCGTGACCGCGATCGCGATCACCGACGCGAGCGCCAGGGGCGAGAAGCGGCGCAGGGTCCCGAACAGCAGGCGGGTGCGCTCCGGCCCCTCGAGCCGGCGGGTGGCTGCCGGCAGGGCCAGCAGCAGGCAGGCGATCCCCCCCACCCATACCGAGGCCGCCAGCACGTGGATCACGTCCGAGGGGAAGAACAGGCCGGTCGGGCTCTGGATGCTGGCGTGGCCGGCCAGTGCCGGGGTGATGGCGAGGTAGGCGCACCCGAGCCCGAGGACGGCCAGCAGCCACCCCGGCGGGCGGGTGACGGTGGGCCGGGGCGGGCCCTCTCCATCGGCGCCGGCGTCGAGACCCGCGGGGGCAGCGTCACCGTAGGCGAGCCTTGGCACCGGGTCCCTGCCGGCGGCACGGGCGCCGAGCAGCACAGCCCCCAACAGCACCCAGTCGAGCGCCCGCACCCCCCAAACCCAGCCGAAGCGGCTTTCGAGGGTGCTTTCGAGGATCGGCCCCCTCAGCGAGCTCCACAGGGATACGCCGGCCGCCGTGGCCCCCTGCAGGAGCACCCCGAGCAGGCTCACCACCACGCCCACCACGACCGCCACCGAGAGCAGCCGCCAGGCGCGGCGGGCGAACCCGTCAGAGGCGGCGGTCCACCTCGGCTCGGGGCCGGCGAGCGCCCCCAGCGCCGAAGCCCACACCGCGTATAGGAACGCCAGACCCCCGATCATCAGGGCGATCGAGAGGTAGTCGAGCGCCCGTACGACGCCGAAGGCGACCTTCGTGACGTGCCCCGCCTCGTTGCGGCCGATCAGGCCGGCGACGGTGTACCTGGGGGCCGCGCCGGCGTGGCCGACGTTGAACACCAGGCCCCCGTAGACGATGTGGGTGTCGGCCGAGATCACCCGGTAGGTGCCCGTGTAGGTGCCGTCGGGCAGGTGTGGCTTCAGGCCCACCCCCATCCAGTGCTCGTTGCCGTCCGGGTGGGAGACGTCGAGGTTGTCGACCTCGTCCCCCTGGGCGTTGTAGACGCGTACCGCCCCGGCGGTCCCGCCGACGTTCTGGTTGAACTTGAAGATCACCTCCGACGGCTGGACGGGGACCGTGGTGCCGGACACGGGTGAGGTGCCCAGCAGCTGTGCGTGGGCCAGCGCGGAGGGGGCCGAGGCGAGCGCGAGCAGGCCGCAGGCCGTCAGGACGGCGGCGAACAGCGAGCGGGTCCGTGGGCGTCCCGCGAGCGGCACCCGCTCACCACGCCTCGCTGGCCGAGCCGGCGTCTTGATCGGCCGGCCCACCCTCCCCCCGAGGTCCATCGAGACCCGGGGGGCCACGGCGGCTGCGGCGGCGCCGGACGACGAGCACGAGCGCCAGGCCGGCCAGCACGATCAGGACGCCGGCCACGATCGCGCCCGTGGAGGCGCTCGAGCTCTCCGGCACCCAGAACAGTTCCCCGTGGATCGCGCCGGGCTGGTTTCCGACCTTGATTGGGACCGTCCAGTTGAAGATCTTGGTGCGCTTGGAGGTGTCCTTCACCTCGGGCGGTGTGACCGGGCTCATCCAGTGGATGCGGTGGTCGTGCCATTCGAACTGGCCGGTGCGGTCGACCTTTTCCCAACTCGGGGGGGCGCTCGCGTCGGCCGTCGGCGGCACCGTCACCTGGGCATAGAAGTTGGTGTTCAGATACACCGCCGGGGAGCGCTTGTTCTGTTCGGCGGCTCCGTTCGGGAGCACCCGCGCGTAGGGCTCTCCCGAATACCCGTACACGGTCACCGTCTTGCCGGTCCCATTGCGCAGCAGCAGCCGGTCGGCGAACTCGAGCACTTCGACGCTCAGCCCTTTTACCTTGGGTGTTATCGAGGTGATGTAGGTGCGGTAGTGGTAGCTGGCACCCTGGTCGTTGATCGGGTTGCCGCTCTCCTGGGTGAGGGCGTTTTCGGCCCCTGCGGGGGAGGCGAACGCCGCCAGGAGCAGCGCCGCCGCCCCGACCAGGGCAGGCCGGACACGTCGTGGCATAGAGGTTCCTCGTGAAGCTCGAAGGGTGGGGACGGCTAGAGCCGCGTGTCGCGGCCGAGCGCGCGACGAGGAGCGCCCCCGGCGGGGGCGGTCAGCGCGCCGCGAGCATCAGCAGCGGCGGAGGGCGGTCGGCCAGCGAGCAGGCCAGCAGCAGCCCGCCGCGGGGAACGGGCGGGCCCACCCAGCGACGGGAGCGAGTGCCGCTCGACCGCAGAATGGGGCGGGGCTCCCCGAGGCGGGAACGGGAGAGGGCGACGAGGGCCTTCTCCCCCGGGTAGCGGTGTTGGATGAGCAGCAGCGCCAGCGCCAGCGCAGGCAGCACCGACAGGACACTCGGGTCGATCGACCCCACCGCCACCAGCAGCACGACGGCGGCAGCGAGCGCGGGAAGGGCCACCCTGCCGCGGCGGGCCAGCGAGGACCCGGACCGCTTCGGGCGCGTGCGCTCGAGTGCCACGCCCGGAAAGACTACCCGGGGGGCGGTTATGTTCCCACCGCCGAGAGCAGCCACAGACCGAAGCTCGTGAAGGCCACCATCACGGTCAGCATCCAGTACTGGGAGCGGACCGCTTCCTGGGCCCCGCGGTACATCGTGAGGGCGCGGTCGTGGGCCAGCGTGAGACCCCCCACGTGGCCGGCCACGAGGGCCGTGACCTGCACATACCAGATGGCCGCGAAGGAGATGATCGTGTAGTCGATCCGGTAGGAGGAGGTCCCGAGGATGTTGGCCCCGTTGCCGAGCGGGTCCGACGCCAGATAACCGATCGCCTGCCCCTGCCAGATCAGCAGCGAGAAGTAGTGGGCCAGCACGTAGGCGAACCCGATCGGGACCAGCGTGTGGGCGAAGGCGCGGCTGAGCTCGGCACGGGTGTAGCGGTAGCTGACCGTCTGGACCCCCCTGATCCCGAGCTCGTAGACGAGCCTGATGACCACGATGCACAGCAGCAGGCCGGTGGTGTAGGCCAGCTCGATGGCCGGGGTGGGATGGAAGCTGATGCCCGAGTAGAGGCTCTGCAGGTGGGGCTCGAGCTTGCGCCACACGACGTCGTTGGAGAAGCCGTCGAAGGTGGTGGTACCGATCACCGCGCACACCAGTGCGACCGTTCCCGGACGGACCGGCATCGAGGTGAGGGCACTGAGCGGACGACGGGCGTACAGCTCGCCGTCCTCGTCGACGGTCAGCGGGGACATCCTGGAGAGAAGCCCGAAGTAGGCACCGAAGCCGTCGGCGCTCGTGGCCCAGATCTCGTCCCCGAAGGCGAGCATCCCGGCGAGCATCAACAGGAAGTACCCCAGCGAGAGGGCGGCGAGGATCTCGGGGCTGTCCCGTTCCACATACACCAGCTCCAGCCAGGCGAAGCCGATCAGAAGCGCCGTGGCGGGGAACTGGCCGAGCTTCTCCGGGTATCGGAGGGGCGGCCTCGCGAAGGCTTTCGGGGCCAGCCTGCACCCGGCGGCGCGGATCGCTCGTGCGCACGAACGCCACGGGCTCAGCACCGCGAAGATGTCACCGAGGAGCACGCTCGCGAGCGGCATCCCGACCCAGAAGATCACGTAGATGAACGTCACGGAGAAGTTCGCCGACCACACCTGGGTCCCCGCGAAGCCGCTGTACACGACGAGCGCGAACACGGCCACCCCGAACACGCTCCCGAGCACCTCCACGGCGGCGGGGATGCGCAGCAGCGCTTTGCGGTGTTCGGTCTGGAGCTGGGGTCGGGTCCACAACGTGGACAGGGCCACGAACGAAACCACCAGCACGATCGCGGCCGCCCAGCTGAACAGCCATACCGGGATCGGAAGGTCGGCGCGACCCACGATCCCGTGGGCCTCGGCGGCCGCCGGGAACAGGAGGGCCAGGACGCAGGGGGCGATGACCGCGAGCGGGAGCAGCCGCCGGGAGGGCTTCATTGCGAGGGCGAGTCTAGGAGGTCGGGTCCGCCGGCGAGCCTCTTCGCCGGGGCGCCGGATGCGCCACAATCGGGGTGCAGTGGTGCTGGCCCACATCGGCAACATCCCGGTCGAGGAGTGGCTCCCGTTCGTGGTTCCGGTGGTCGTGCTGTACCTGCTCGGCCGGCGGATGACGCGCAACCGGGAACGGGAGGTGGCTCAGGTGATGGCCGAGGAGCTGCTCGACGAACGGACCGTCGGGGAGATCCTCGAGCGCTGGCGGCACAAACGCCCCAACGAGCTCTCGAGTCGCTACGTGCCGATCTTCTGGCCCCCCGGGCCCGAGGGGTCGACGCCCGGGGAGCTCGCCAAGCGGCTCGGGTACGACCTCGAGACCCTCGAGGCGATGCTCGGCGAACTCGAGGAACTCGGCTACATCGAACGGGACGGAGGAGACGGCACGTTGTGGCTGACGATCGAAGGGTACGACCTGATGAACGATGCCGAGTCGGTGCTCCTCGAGCACTCACGCGCCCGCGAGCAGGCCCGCGCCCGCGCCGAAGCCAAGGCGGATCGGGAAGCCTGGGAGCAGCACGACAAGCGGGCCCAGGAGGAAGCCCGGGCCGGAAACGACGGGCGGGCGCCGGTCGGGTAGTCGCCGGTCAGGCGAACAGCTGCGAATACAGCAGGAACACGTTCAGCCCCGTGATGAGGGCGGCCATCGCCCAGGCGATCTTGGTCGTGAGTGGTTGGTTGACGTGTGCGCCCATCACATCCCGGCGGCTGGTGAGGAGCACCAGGGGGATCAGCGCAAAGGGGATGCCGAACGACAACACGACCTGGCTCAGGATCAGTGCGCTGGTGGGGCTCACGCCGATGGCGAGGACCACCAGGGCGGGGAGCATCGTGACGAGCCGGCGCACGTACAGTGAGATGCGGACCTTCACGAAGCCGGACATGACGACCTGTCCGGCATAGGTTCCGACGCTCGACGACGACGCTCCCGAGGCGAACAGGGCGACGGCGAAGGCGAGCGCGGCGCCACCTCCGACGAGGTGGGAGAACCCGGTGTGGACGGCTTGGAGGGTGTCGGCCGCGCCGGAGTGACCGCCCGTGTGGAAGAGCTGTGCGGCGACCGCGAGCATGGCGACGTTGATGAGCCCGGCGACGCCGAGGGCGAGGAGCACGTCGGTGCGCTCGAAGCGGAGCACCCGGCCGCGCTCGGAGTCGTTGCGGCACGGCATCCGCCCCTGGGTGAGGGCCGAGTGGAGGTAGATCGCGTGGGGCATCACGGTGGCGCCGATGATGCCGACCGCCAGGTACAGGGACTCGCTGCCGGCCAGGTGGGGGACCAGCCCGGCTGCCGCCCCGGAGGCGGACGGGCCGATTCTGAGCATCTGGTACATGAACCCCAGGAACACGATCCCCAGCAGGGCGGTGATGGCCAGCTCGAAACGGCGGTAGCCCTTGACCCGCAGCTCGAGGATCGCGAACGCGATCACGCCGGTGATCACGCCGGCGGGCAGGAGGGGGACACCGAACAGCAGGTTCAGGCCCAGTGCCGCACCGAGGAACTCGGCGATGTCGGTGGACATCGAGACGATCTCGGCCTGTACCCACATCCCCCACGACAGCGCCCGCGGATAGTGGGCCCGGACGCTCTCGGCGAGGTTGGCGTCGGTGACGATCCCGAGCTTGGCCGACAGGTACTGGATCAGCATCGCCATCCCGTTGGCGAGGACCACCACCCACAGCAGCAGGAACCCGAACTTGGCACCGCCCTGGAAGTTGGTGGCGAAGTTGCCCGGATCCACGTAGGCGATCGCCGCGACGAACGCCGGACCGAGCATCGCGAGGGTGGCGCGAAGGTGGCCTTTGGCGAGCAGCTGCTCGAGGGCACTGGGTACCGCCACCCCGGGCTCGCCGAGCGCGATCGCCGAGCCGTCGGCGACGGCGCCCTCGAGCGCGGGACGGAGCTCCCCCGGGGGCGGGGGCGTCACGAGGGCTCCACCTCGACCTCGATGCGCATCGCCCGGGCGAGGTCTCCGCCGAGGGCCAGCTCGTGGCTCCCGAGCCTGACGAACACGGGCCCGCCGAAGGGCTGGCGGCCGGTGACCTCGAGCCGGTCGCCGAGGGTGACCCCCTGGCCGGTGAGGTACCGGAGCATCTTCGGGTCGGAGTCCGAGACGCGAACGAAGCGGCCGACCGCGCCCGTGGTGAGCTCATCGAGGCTGCGGGTGGGGGTCTCCTCGATCTCGAACTCGTGGCTCGGTATCGGGTCCCCGTGGGGGTCGACGGTGGGATTCCCCAGGCGGGTGGCGATCAGCTGCTCGAGCTCCTCTGAGAGGACGTGCTCGAGCACCTCCGCCTCGGCGTGGACCCGGTCCCACCCCATCCCGAGCTCCTGGGCGAGGAACAGCTCGATCAGGCGGTGGTGCCGGAGGACCTCGAGGGCGACCTCCCTCCCCTCCGCGGTCAGCCGAACCCCCCGGTAGGGCTCGTGCTCCACCAGCCCCAGGTCGGCGAGCTTGCGGACCATCGCCGACACGGACCCGGGGGTGACGCCCAGCCGATCGGCCAGGTCGTTGGTGGACACCGCCCCGCCGGAGCTGCGGGACTCGAGGGCGTAGACCGCCTTCGCATAGTCCTGAACGTTGGGAGAAACAGATCCGACCTCAGCCATAACACAAGTTTAGGCATGCCAAAAAGAGATTTCAAGGGGGATGTGTGCTTTGACAAACCCATTGCAAACGACAGGGTTTGCCCCGGGGATGGAATGCCCTAGCCTCCCGTACCGATGCCCGAGGAGAAGCCTGTGGATCACGACGAGCGGCTCAAGATCGAGGAACGTGTTTAAGGTCTTCGCGTATCTAGCGAAGCGACCTGGTCTTTCAATGGAGGCGTTCATCGACCACTACGAGAACCGCCATGTCCCGCTGGTGCTCAGCCTCGCATCGATGCCGAGCGTCTACAAGCGGAACTACATCGTCCGCGGCGATGAGGCGAATCGAGAAGACCCTTCAATCGACTTCGACGTGATCACCGAGCTGGTCTGGGATGATCGATCCGGTTTTCAGGACTGGGTCACCAAGCTGGGCGTCGATGAGGTGGCGGCCGATGAGGCTCGGTTCCTCGACCGCCAGAAGACGCGCGCGTACGTCATCGACGAGCAGGTGTCGAAGGCCTAGTTCGGTCTGGGTTGGTCATGTGAGACATCCCCCTTTCAAGGGGTGTGCCTTGACAAACCCGCTGCAGCCGACCGCCTTTCGGGGATACTCGCCCCATGCGACCCAGGGCAGTGGGAATCGCCGTCCTCGCTGCCGCCCTGGTCGGCTGTG
>DATJOU010000170.1:0-3706 GCA_035506775.1 Solirubrobacteraceae bacterium
CTCCTCGACGAGCGTGTTCCAGGCTCCGCAGCCCGGGCACTGGCCGCGCCACTGTGCCGAGCCGGCGCCGCAGTCAGAGCAGACGTGGACGGTCGCGGCGCGGGCCATGCGACCAGAAGGCTACGGAGCCGGGGGGACGGCCCGTTCGGACTGCTCCGCGCCCCCGGGGGGCGCCCGGCGGCTACTCCTCGGCTGCGGGAGGCTCCGGCGGCGGGGCCTCGGCCTCGGCGTCGGGCTCCGCGTCCGGGGTGCCTTCGGCGGCACCGACCCCGACGGGGGTCTTCTGCTTCTTCGGCTGCACGATCGAGAGGCGGACCTCCCCTTCGTTGCCGTCGCCCTCGGCCGGGTTGACGACCACGGTCGCCCCGGGGGTGAGCTCCTCACGCAACACGAAGTCGGCGAGCGGGTCCTCGATGTAGCGCTGGATCGCCCGGCGCAGCGGCCGTGCTCCCATCGCCGGGTCCCAGCCCTTTTCGACCAGCAGGTCCTTGGCGGGCTCGGTCAGCTCGAGCTGCAGCTCCCGCTCGGCCATCGACTCGCGGATCCTCAGCAGCAGCAGCTCCACGATCTGCTTGATCTCCTCCTTCTGCAGCTTGTGGAACACGATCACGTCGTCGATGCGGTTCAGGAACTCGGGCCGGAAGACTTTCTTCAGCTCGCCCATGATCCGGTTCTTCATGTCCTCGTAGGTGATCCCGGTCTCGTCGTCCGAGACCGCGAACCCGAGCGGGGTGTTGCGGGCGATCTCGGCCGCGCCGATGTTCGAGGTCATGATCACGATCGCGTGGCGGAAGTCCACCGTGCGCCCCTGGGCGTCGGTGAGGCGGCCGTCCTCGAGGATCTGCAGCAGGATGTTGAAGACGTCGGGGTGGGCCTTCTCGATCTCGTCCAGCAGCAGCACGCTGTAGGGCTTGCGGCGCACGGCCTCGGTCAGCTGGCCGCCCTCGTCGTAGCCGATGTAGCCGGGGGGCGATCCCACCAGCCGCGAGACGGCGTGCTTCTCCATGTACTCGGACATGTCGATCCGGATCAGGGCGTCGTCGTCCCCGAACAGGAACTCCGCCAGCGTGCGCGCGAGCTCGGTCTTGCCGACCCCGGAGGGGCCGAGGAAGATGAACGAGCCGGTCGGCCGCTTGGGGTCCTTCAGGCCCGCCCGCGAGCGCCGGATCGCCTTCGAGATCACCTCGATCGCCGGGTGCTGTCCGATCACGCGCTTGTGCAGTTCGTCCTCCATGCGCATCAGCTTCTGGGTCTCGG
Source organism: Solirubrobacteraceae bacterium (assembly GCA_035506775.1). Taxonomy (GTDB): domain Bacteria; phylum Actinomycetota; class Thermoleophilia; order Solirubrobacterales; family Solirubrobacteraceae; genus Palsa-744. The sequence goes on from DATJOU010000170.1 coordinate 1,258, forward strand.
CCTCGGTCAGCTTGAACACCGGGATGCCGGTCCACATCGAGACGATGTCGGCGATCTCCTCCTCGCCGATCGAGGGCCGTTCGCCGGACTCGCCCGATTCCCAGGCCTGCTCGAGCTCGCGTTTCTTCTGCGTCAGCTTGCGCTCCTTGTCGCGCAGGGCGGCCGCCTTCTCGAACTCCTGGGCCTCGATCGCGGCCTCCTTGTCGCGGCGCGTGGTCTCGACTTCGGACTCGAGCTCGCGGTTGGCCGGGGGCGAGGTCATGGACTTGATCCGCATCCGCGAGGCGGCCTCGTCGATCAGGTCGATCGCCTTGTCGGGCAGGAAGCGGTCGGAGATGTAGCGGCTCGCCAGTTCGCCGGCGGCGCGCAGCGCCTCGTCGGTGATCTGGACCTTGTGGTGCTGCTCGTAGCGGTCACGCAGGCCACGCAGGATCTCCACGGTCTGGTCGATCGTGGGCTCGTCCACGCGGATCTGCTGGAAGCGCCGCTCCAGCGCCGAGTCGCGCTCGAGGTACTTGCGGTACTCGTCGAGGGTGGTGGCGCCGATCGTCTGCAGCTCGCCGCGGGCCAGGGCCGGCTTGAGGATCGAGGCGGCGTCGATCGCGCCCTCGGCCGCGCCGGCGCCGACGAGGTTGTGGAGCTCGTCGATGAACAGGATGATGTCCCCGCGCTGGGTGATCTCCTTCATCACCTTCTTGAGGCGCTCCTCGAACTCGCCGCGGTACTTGGACCCGGCCACCAGGGCCGCCAGGTCGAGCGTGTAGATCTGCTTGTTCTTCAGCAGCTCGGGCACCTCGGAGCTGGTGATCCGCTGCGCGAGACCCTCGACCACGGCGGTCTTGCCCACGCCGGGCTCGCCCACCAGGACGGGGTTGTTCTTCGTGCGGCGGGAGAGGATCTGCATGATCCGCTCGATCTCGGTCTCGCGCCCCACGCACGGGTCGAGCTTCGATTCGGAGGCCAGCTTGGTGAGGTTGCGCCCGAACTGGTCCAGCAGCTTGGATGACTTCTTGCCCTCGCCGGGAGCCGCTCCGCCACCGCCGCCCGACTGCCCCTGGCGGCGCCCGCCGGGACCGGACAGCATGCGGATGACCTCGTTGCGGATCTTCTCCGAGTCGGCGTCGAAGTCGAGCAGGATGCGGGCCGCCACGCCCTCGTTCTCGCGCACCAGCCCGAGCAGGATGTGCTCGGTGCCGATGTAGTTGTGGCCGAGGCTGAGCGCCTCGCGGAGGGCCAGCTCGAGCACCTTCTTGGCACGGGGGGTGAAGGGGATCTGTCCGGAGGTGACCTCCTCGCCGGAGCCGACGATGCGAACGACCTGGGCGCGCACGCGCTCCACCGTGATGTCGAGGCTCTCGAGCACGCGGGCTGCGAGGCCCTCCTCCTCGCGCAGCAGCCCGAGCAGGATGTGCTCGGTGCCGATGTAGTTGTGCTTCAGTGTCCGGGCCTCCTCCTGAGCCAGGACGACCACTTGGCGGGCCCGTTCTGTGAATCGCTCGAACATGCTGTGATTCCTTCCTGCTAGGACGGCGCCTCGGTGGAGATGTGGTCCCGTTCTGCCTGGCCAGTCAGTCTACCAACCGGCTACCCGGCTCTGATCGAGTTCATCGGCACGGCGGGGGCTCCGCTTGATTGCTCGCGGGCGCCGGCGGGCCGCGAAAGGCGGGGTTCGCGGCGGCCAGACGGGGACTTCCGTCCCGGCCCCGGAATGCCGGCCCTGCGGGCCCCGGCCCGCCAGTTGCGCATCTTCTCGGTCGGCAATGTCGGCCTTTCAGGTCCGCAGGGCCGGAAACAGGACCACCTCGCGGATCGAGTCGCGGCCCGTGAGCAGCATCACCAGGCGGTCGATCCCGAGGCCCACCCCCCCGGCCGGCGGCATCCCCTGCTCGAGCGCCTCGAGGAAGGCCTCGTCGTAGGGCTGGGACTCCTGCTCGCCGTGCTCCTGGAGCCGCCGCTGGGCCTCGAAGCGCTCGCGCTGGACGTCGGGGTCGGTGAGCTCGCTGAAGGCGTTGGCGATCTCGACGCCGCCCGCGAACGCCTCCCAGCGCTCGACCAGACCGGGCTCGGTGCGGTGGGCGCGCGCGAACGGTGACAGCTCGACCGGGTAGTCGAACACGAAGGTCGGCTGCTGCAGGTGGGGCTCGACGTACTTCGACAGGAGGTCGTCGACCATCTGCCCCCAGCTGGCGTCCTCGACGTGGACCCCCAGCCCGCGGGCGGTGATCTGCGCAGCCAGGGCGGCGGCGTCGCGGTCGGGGCCGAGCTCGATCCCGGTGTTCTGCGCGATCGCCTCGAGGAACGTGACCCGCTGCCATGGGGAGGCGAACTCGAGCTCGCCCTCGTAGCCGGCGGCGGCGGCGGCGCGGCCGACGAGCTCCTGCAAGCGCTCGGCCTCGACGCGGTAGTCGGCGTAGGCCTCGTACCACTCGACCATCGTGAACTCCGGGTT
>DATJOU010000171.1:0-2423 GCA_035506775.1 Solirubrobacteraceae bacterium
CGACCGTCCCCGCGTCCCCTTGCTGATCGACGAGGCGCACTACGTCATGGGCGCCGAGAACGTGATCGACCAGTTCGCCACCCACCGCCGAGCCGGCCTCGAGCCCGCGTGCGCGATCCAATACTTCTCACAGCTCGGCTCCGGCTCAGAGCACGCCGAGAAGATCCGCAAAGGCGTCCTGAACCTGCTTCAGAGCCGGCTGCTGTTCCGGATCGGCGACGCCGACGACGCCGAACAGGCCACCCGCATCGCTATGGCCGTCTACTCCACCATGATCCACGACGACCCCGATTCCCGCGCTCGCCTCAGAGTCACGCCCGAACAGCTGCTCAACTTCCCCAACTACCACTGCCTCGCGTCCTGGATCGCCGACGGCACCCGCGCCCCCTGCTTCATCGGCCAAACCTACCCCTGGCCCACTGACACCACAGACGCGTGGGCCGAGCACCACGTCGCCCAGCAGACCGCCCGGGTCGCCCCGTACCCGGAACGACTCGACTCCACCCTCGACCGAACCAGCGCCGCCGCCACCGACTCCGACACGCGCCACAGCAAGTCGCCCAAGGCCCGCAGCCCGGCCGAGCGCGACAGTGGCCAGCCTGCCGGCAAGCGCGAGGTGCGAGTCGACTATGAGCCGCCGCCGGAGCCGCCCCGGCTCGACGACAGCCCCGTCCGGCGCGTCGTCGGACGCCGGGTACCCGGGCCAGCACCGGCCGAGCACGACGGGCCGGCGCCCGACAGCCTCCGCGAGCTCGCGTTCCTCGACCGCATCAACGAGATCGGCCCCGCTGACCAGCTCGACGGCGCCGCCAACCTCCCGCGCCTCTACAACGAGGACTACGCGATCCTCTCCCTGCTGGACCGCGCTGGGCTCGCACCCCGGTCGCTCATCGGCCGCGCCGCGCTCCCCGACCGCGCGCCCCGCACCGTCACGCACCGCCTCACAAAGCTCTACCGCCACGGGCTGATCGCCCAGCACCCCACCGGCCTCGCCGGCCACGCCCAGAACGACGGCACCCCGCCCCTCCTGTACTCGCTCACCCGCCGGGGCCTCGAGGTCGCGCAGAGACGCGAGCCGCCTGCGATCTCCCGCAAGCGCGAGTGGCGGGCCATAGAGCAGCACAACGCCGGCCGCCTCGCACACGACCTGCACGCGCTCGGGTGGGCGATCGAACTACACCGCATCGCAGGCAGACTCGCCACTGACCACTGGCGCACCGCCCGCTACGCCACCGGCCGCTACCCCGTCCCCCAAACCGGCAGCGGCCGCGACCGCCACACCATCACCCTCAACGAAATCCCGCTCGGCGACAAGCAAGCGATCATCGACCTGCAACTGAAGAGCTTCACGGAGCTGCACCCCGACCTCTCTCTCGAGCTCAAAATCCCCACGATCAACCTCACGTTCGACCTGCTCGTCGAACTCGACCTCACCAGCCGCCCCTCGTACAACCATGACAAGCTCCTCGCCTACGACGCCTTCCTCTGCGGCTGGAGCCTCGCCCACCCCCGCTACCGCGCGCAAGGCACCCGACCCGCCGTCATCTTCATCTGCCCCGAGCCTCACGCCGCGCTCGCACTCACGCGCGAAGCCGACGAAGCCTTAACCGGCCGCATCGGCATCATGGGCACCCCCGCCGAGCACTGGTACTACCCGGGTCGGGACCACACGTTCATCGCCGTCGAAGCCGACATTCACCGCCGCTCCCTCGCCGCGCTCGCACTCCCGCCCCAACCCCCGGGGCTCCGAGAGCGGCTCACCGGCCAACGCGATCTGGAACTAACCCCAGTCCAGCTCCTCCCCGGCAAGCTGCTTAACCGCTGAGGGCAGCCTTGGATCCACTCGTCGCTGGCGCCGTCCCCGCTCGATCATCGGGCGGCCCGCCGAGGGCGGATACACACGCACACCTAGTCTCCTCACCGGCTGACGGAGCCCGTCTATGGCGTCGCGAGTATGAGCCTGCCCGTTGTATCGTCCTTCGGGGCGCGGGCCGCAATCGTGCCGTCGGGGTGACGATCGAGAGCCCGGCTCCCACGGTCGCGACTAATCGTCGGCCAGCGCCGCCGAACCAGTCGCCGGGAGCCCTCGGCCACAGCCGAACCGTAGCGGGCCTCCCTCCCGGAATTCGGTCACGCCCTTACGACCACGGGTCGTAGCAGCCCCGCTTCCTCCAGTATGCCGATGAGCCACCAAACCTGGTCAACGTCTACTGCTGCGAGCGGGACGCCGGCTTCCACGTGCGTGCCGAGCCCCGCGTCGGTCAAGTTCCCCGAGCCCAGATAGCCCGTGCTGCCGCAAACAATCTTGGCGTGGAAGATGGCCCCGAGGACGGGCGGGACGAACTCCAGGCACCTCACCCTCGCGCCGTCCTCGGCGAGCCGGCGACCGAACAGGAGCATCGCCGCCAGGTGGTCGTACTCGG
>DATJOU010000172.1:0-3485 GCA_035506775.1 Solirubrobacteraceae bacterium
CACCGGCGCGACCTCGGGCCTCGGGCTAGCGGCGGCGGACGGCTTCGCCAGACTGGGGGCCGCGGTCTGGTTGGCCGTCCGCAACCGCGAACGCGGGGAGGCTGCCCGGGCGACCATTCTCGAACACCCGGGCGAAGCGGATGTCCACCTCGGGTTGTGTGACCTCAGCCGCCTGGACTCGGTCCGCCAGTTCGCCAAGCGCTTCACCGCCGAGGCGCCGCGCCTCGACGTCCTCGTCAACAACGCGGGCGTCCTCACCCAGGAGCGGGAGTGCTCGGCGGACGGGATCGAGCTCACGCTGGCCACGAACGTGATCGGGCCGTTCCTGCTCACCCAACTGCTGATCCCCATGCTTGAGCGCAGCGCCCCGGCCCGGATCGTCAACGTGTCGTCGGGCGGGATGTACACCCAGAAGCTCCAGCCCGACGATCTGCAGAGCGAGCACGAGGACTTCGACGGGCCCACCGCGTACGCGCAGACCAAGCGCGCCGAGGTGGTACTGACCGAAATGTGGGCACAGCGACTCGCGGGCACCGGCGTCACGGTGCACGCCATGCACCCGGGCTGGGCCGACACTCCCGGAGTCCGGTCCTCGCTCCCCCGCTTCTACCGCGCGACCCGGCCGCTGCTGCGCAGCCCGAACCAGGGGGCCGACACGATCGTCTGGCTGGGAGCCGCCGCGGAGCCCGCGGAGACCTCGGGCGGGTTCTGGCACGACCGTCGCCGCCGCCCCACCCACCTCCTGCCCGGAACCCGGGAAACCGAGGCGGAGCGGAACCGTCTGTGGGCCGAGTGCGTGGCCCTGAGTTCGACCCCTGCCGACTAAAGGAGAAGCCATGGCGCGATACCGAGCCAGCATCGACACCAGGTGGACATCCGAGGAGGCGTTCGCGTACCTGAGCGATTTCTCGACGAGCGCCGAGTGGGATCCCGGCGTCGTGGAGGCCGAGCGCGTCGGGGCCGGGGCGGCCGGCGAGGCGACCGAGTTTCGCCTCGTGGCGGAGTTCCTGGGGCGAAAGACGCCCCTCACCTACCGGGTCGTCGAGTACGAGCCGGCGAGGGCGGTCACGTTCGTGGGCGAGAACACGACCGTCGTCTCGCGCGACCGCATCACCCTCGAGACCACCGCTACGGGGACGCGGGTCACATATGACGCCGACCTCAGGCTGAAGGGCCTGCTCAGGGTCGCGGATCCGCTCCTCCGTCTCGCCTTCAACCGCGTCGGCGACCGCGCGCTCGCTGGGCTGCGCGAGGTGCTGGCACATCCCGCTCCCGGAACGGTCGCCGCCGCGGCATGAGCGGCCGTGTCCTGGTCACCGGCGCCACCGGGTTTATCGGCGGCATGCTCGCCGCCCGGCTGGCCGCGGACGGCTACGAGGTGCGGTGCCTCGTGCGTAGTGCCGCCGGCGCCCGCGCACAGGCGCTCGAGCGCGCCGGCCTCGAACTCCACGTGGGTGACGCGCTGCGCCCCCACACCCTGCGCGGGGCGGGCCGCGGAATCGACGCCGCCTACTACCTGATCCACTCCATGGGACGCGGCGGCCCCGGGGATTTCGCGCCCCGGGAGCGCGCCGCCGCGGTGGGCTTTGCCCGGATGGCCCGGGACGAGGGGATCGAGCGCGTCATCTACCTCGGTGGGCTCGGCGATCGCCCCCACTCCGAGCATCTCCGCAGCCGGCACGAAACGGCGACGCTGCTCCGCCGGCACGGGCCGCCACTGACCTATTTCCGAGCCGGGATGGTCGTCGGGCCGCAGAGCGAGTCCTACCGGACGCTGCGCTACCTGGTCCAGCGGCTACCCGCGATGATCGCGCCGGCCTGGCTTCAGAACCCGACCCAGCCGATCGCCATCGCCGACACCCTGAGCTACCTGGTCAAGGCGCTCGAGGTGGATGAGTCGGTAGGCCGGGATGTCCAGATCGGCGGCCCGGACGTGCTCACGTATGCACAGATGCTCGACCGGATGGCCGAGGTCCTCGGCCTCCCCCACCGCCCCCGGATCCCCGTGCCGCTGATCACCCCGTGGCTCTCCTCCTTGTGGATCGGGCTCCTCACGCCGGTCGACCCGGGCGTGGCCAGGCCGTTGATCGAGGGCCTGGCGGTGCCGACGGTGGTCACCGACCCGTCGGGAATGGAGCTGTTCGACGTCGAGCCGCTGGGATTCGAGGAAGCGCTCCGCCGGGCCGTGGCCGCAGACCTCGAGCTGGTCGCGACATGAGATTCCTCGAGCGGCTGTTCGCCTCGCGAGCCGCCCGGATCGGGATCCTGAGGTCATGAGGGGATGCCGGCTTTTCTGACGAGTTGGTCGATCAGGGTGAGCTTGTGCTCGATCACGGGGGTGAGGACGAACGGGTAGAGGTCTGGCGCGCCCATGCTGCGACTCACCGCGTTCAGGGCGTACGTCAGCGGAACCCGCGCCCTCAGCATGCTTCGCACATCCGAGGGGGAATCCTCGGGGTCGGACGTTAGCGTCGCTTCGTCGGCGGTGGGGATCGACGGGCCGTCGCTGTGCAGACCGTACGCGGCCGCTGTCTGCAGCGTGTCGCGGATGTGGAGGTAGTGGGCGAACGTTTCCGCCCAGTCCTCCCACGGATGCATCGTCGCGTACGCGCTCACGTAGGACTGTTCCCAGCCGTTCGGCGGGCCCGCCTCGTAATAGGCGTCCATCGCTGCCTGATAGTCGGCGCGCTCGTCCCCGAATACCTCGCGACTGCAGCGTTCATCGTCGCTGCCGGGCGCCGCAACGATCGGCTGGTAGTAGTGGGCGACCTCATGACGCATGTGCCCGAGCACTGTGCGGTAGGGCTCACCCATCGTGACCCGCATCTGCTCGCGGTGCACCGGATCGGTCTCATCGAGACTGAGCGTGATCACGCCCTCCCCGTGACCGGGGACCACCTTCTCGGTGGCTGTGGAGAGCAGGTCGAATGCCAGTCCGTTCTCCTTCTGCCGATGGCTCTCGATTGGGAGTCGTCACCTCTCTGGCAGGGCGATCAGCCAGCGCAGCCATCACCTGGCCTCGAGACGAGCCCGTCCTGGCCAGGCTCAGCCAGGAGCCGGTGATCGCGTAGCGTCGAGGGCTTCGCGTCCTTGACGTGCTCGAGCCACTCCAGGTATTCGGCCGCCAACTCGCGGAACGAGCCGTCCCAGAGGCCAAAATTAAGTCGTGGCTACCGTCTTGATCGAGCTGCCCGGGGGCGAAGGCATCGTTCGTCGTGACGATGATGAGATCGTGCTCACGCACGACGTCACCATGGAGTGGGGCCAACCGCTCCAGCCGCACGACAGGTATCAGCCGATTCGCATCGGGCTCAGCGATGAGCGGATGCTGTTCGGTGGACTGCTCCCGCCTGGGGCGGTCAGCGTCGAAGCGGTCGAGGCGACGGGCGTCCGGAAGGCCGCCGCGGTCGGCGGCGGGACCTATGCGGTGATCTTTGAGGACGGAGAGCACGGTGAACCGGCCCTGGGGTATCGCGACGCGGCGG
>DATJOU010000173.1:0-3606 GCA_035506775.1 Solirubrobacteraceae bacterium
CGGATCGAGGCCGCCGTGGCGCTCGAGATGACCCGCCGTCCGGGCGGCTCGGGGACCGGACGGCCGCCGATCGAGCCGATGATGTGGGGCGGGCGCAGGATTCCCCCGTTGGCGACGGCGGCATAGGCGGCCACCATCTGCATCGGCGTGACGAGCTCGCCCTGGCCGATCGGGAGGTTGCCCATCGAGGAGCCGGAGTACTGCGACAGCGGCAGCACCACGCCCTGTTCTTCGCCGGCCAGACCGGCTCCCGCAGGGGAGCCGAAGCCGAACCGGCGCGACCAGCCGTTGAAGGCTTCGGCGCCCAGCAGTTTGCCGATCTCGATCGTGCCGACGTTGCTCGAGCGGGCCAGGATTTCGCTGACGGACAGCGTTTCCTCGGGGTGTTCGGTGTCGTCGTGGATGGTGCGGTCGGCGACCTGGATCTGGTCCGGGACCACGAACCCGCTCTGGGGCGTTATCAGGCCCTCCTGCAGGGACCCGCCGATGGTGACGATCTTGAAGGTCGAGCCCGGTTCGTAGTCGAAGCTGACGGCGCGGTCCTCGAGCGCGCTGGACGGCGAGGCGCTGGGGTCGTTGGCGTTGATCTGGGGCCAGTTCGCGACCGCCAGCAGTTCGCCGTCGCGGGGGTTCATCACGATCGCGGTCGCGTCTTTCGGTTCGAACACCCGCCCGACCGCGGCGAGCACCTGTTCGGCACGCGCCTGGATGTTGGAGTCGAGCGTCAGCGAGATGCCGGTGCCCGGCTGCTCGGGATGGCTTTCGCTGATCGAAAGCGGCTGGCCGAGCGCGTCGGAGACGACCTTGCGCTTGCCCGCGCTTCCCGCCAGAAGCCGGTTGTCGGCGTACTCGAGTCCCGACAGGCCCTGGCCTTCGGTGCCGACGAACCCCAGCAGCTGGGCCGCGAGCGTCCCGCGTGGGTAGACCCGGCGCATCACCGGCGTGCCGTTGATGCCCGGCACCTTGAGGTTGAGCACGGCTTCGGCCTGCGCCTCGGGGAGCGCCCGGGCGAGGTACACGAAGCCGCGCTGCTCACTCAGCTTTTCGAGGATGCTGGAGCTGCTCTGCCCGAGCAGCGGGGCCAGCCGCTTGGAGAGGGCGTCGGGGTCGTGCACCAGGAACGGGTCCGCGGACAGGTCCTGGGCCGGCTCTGAGACCGCCAGCTCGACGCCGTCACGGTCGGTGATCGCGCCCCGGCGAGGGCTCACGACCTCTTCGGTGAGGTGCTCGGCGGTACCGGCTTTGCGAAGCGTGGCCCCGCGGAAGACGTCCAGGTACATCGTGCGCGAGCACGCCAGCACGAGCAGCACGAAGAACAGCAGGAAGAGCGTCCCGGCGCGATGCTGGACGAAGTCCACGACCCGGCTAGCCGCCCGTGCCCGTTTCCGTGGCCGTGGCGGGCGGGGCCTGCGCTTCTGCTTCGCCTTCGCCCCCCGCCGTCTGCGCTTCGCCGGCCTGCCCGTCCGCGGTCGCCGGCCCGGATTCGGCGCTGGTGGCTTCGGAGCCGGTCGCTTCGGAGCCGGTCGTTTCCGAGCCGGTCGTTTCCGAGCCGGTCGTTTCGGATTCGCTACTCGACGACGCTTCTTCGGCGCCGGTGTGCTGGGCGGAATGCGTGCCGGCTTCGCCCACCGGATGGACCGGCGTGTGCAGGCGGGCGGCGGCTGCCGTGGCCCCGCCGGGGTCGTGGGAGGCTCGCAGGAAGCGCAGCTCGGTCAGCGAGACGGGGCCCATCCCGAGCCGCGCCGCCAGCTCGCGGATCCGTTCGGGGGAGGCGAGTTCGGCGTTTTCGATCCCGAGGGTGGCGTTCTCGCGCTCCAGCGTGCGCTCGCGTTCGAGTGAGCGCCCGATCCCGACGTTCAGCTTCAGCAGGCCGATCTGCAGCGTCACGATCCCGATCAGCGCGAAGGCGATCACCGCGATCGACCAGCGGCCGCTGATCATGCGCTCGACCAGCGGATGACGAGCCACGCGGGCGGCGCCCCGCCCGACGGCCCCCAGCGGGCGGGAGAGGATGCGCCCGTCGCTCGCCGGCTGCGGCGCCCGCCCCGAGGCGGGACCGGAGACGCGGCGCGGCGGCCTCACGCTCGTGAGCCGGCGCCGGCGTGTGGGGGGCGCCGTGCGAGCCGAGCGGGCCGCTGCCGGGGCCGGGCTCATCGGGGGTCTCCCGACCGCAGCTTGCGGGCTGCGCGCAGGTGTGCCGAGGAGGCCCGTGGATTGGCGGCGATCTCCTGCGCCGAGGGGGCGATCGCGCGGCGGCTGAGCAACGCCGCTTCGGCCTCGCGCCCGCAGGCGCAGACGGGCAGGTCGGGCGGGCAGATGCAGCCGCGGGCTCGCTCGGCGAGGAAGCGCTTGACGCGTCGGTCCTCCAGCGAGTGGAAGGCGATCGCGGCCAGGACGCCGCCGCTTCGCAGCAGGCCCCAGGCGAGCGGCAGCGCGCGGTCGAGCTGGCCGAGCTCGTCGTTGACGGCGATCCGGATCGCCTGGAAGGAGCGCTTGGCCGGATGCCCGGCGGCGAAGCGGGCGGGGGCGGGGATCGCCTGGCAGATGGTCTCCACCAGCTCCTGGGTGCTGCGCAGCGGGGCCACCTCCCGCCGCCTCACGATCGCCCGTGCGATCGCCGGGGCGTAGCGCTCCTCCCCATACTCGCGCAGGATCCCGGCCAGGCGGCGCTCGTCGATCTCGGCCAGCAGCGTGCGGGCGCTGGGCTCCGAGCCGGGGTCCATGCGCATGTCAAGGGGGGCGTCGTAGGAGTAGGAGAAGCCCCGCTCGCGGGTGTCGAGCTGCATCGAGGAGGTCCCGAGGTCGAACAGCACCGCGTCCGCCTGCAGCCCCTCGTCCTCGAGCTGCCCGAGCGCCTCGTCGTAGGCGCAGCGGATGAAGCGCATGTGGCAGGGGAGCTCGCCGCTCAGCTCGTGGAAGCGCTGCTCCGAGAGCGGATCGCGGTCGATCGCCACCAGCGTCCGGTCCTCACCCAGCCGCTCGGCGAGCAGACGCGTGTGACCGCCCCAGCCGAACGTGCAGTCGACCACCACCTGACCGGGGCGGGGGTCGAGCAGCTCGACCACCTCTGCCGCCAGCACCGGGGTGTGGGGCGATGGAGGGATCAGCGGCGCCGGGAGCCCCGCGGCCCGCCGGTCCCGGCGCCGGCCCCTGGCGCCCGCCCGCTTGGACCCGTCGGCGCGTCCGTGGCGCCCTCCTGGCTTGCTCATCTCAAGTACCGGCATCGACACGCGCGGTGACCTCCGCCACGCTGGTCATCAGCTCGGGGCGGTACCCGCTCCAGGAGGCCTTGTTCCACAGCTCCATCCTCTCTCCTGCGCCAACCACGATGACCTCCTTCTGCAGCGAGGCGTGCTCGGCCAGGAACGAGGGGATCATCACGCGGCCCGCGCCGTCGAGCTCGGCTTCGAGCGAGTTGCCGTAGAAGAACCGCTCGAGGTTGGGTCGCTTGGGCGACAGGCGGGGCAGGGCGTCGATCTGTTCGCGGACGTACTCGTCGTACTCGTTGGGGCGCCAGACGCCGACGCAGGGCTCCAGGTCCAGTGGCATCGCGAGCACCACCCCGTCGGCCAGCGCGGACCGGTAGCGGGCGGGAACGGTGAGGCG
>DATJOU010000174.1:0-9100 GCA_035506775.1 Solirubrobacteraceae bacterium
AGTCGGGGCTGGTGCGCATCCACTCCCGCGAGGAGTCCCAGTCGCCGAACACGTCCTCCTGCAGCTCGACGTGGTTGCCGTCGGGGTCCCTGTAGTAGTAGGACAGCGTCATGCCGTGATCGAGGCAGATCTCGGGCTCGATGCCCAGCGCCCGCAGGCGCAGGTAGCTGTCGTTGAGCTCCTCGAAGCTGTCGTACTCGAAGGCGCTGTGGTGCATGCCGGTGCGGGTGTCCTTGTCGGGGTCGTCGACGAAGCCGGGGAAGGCCAGCAGCGCGATCCGGTGGTTGGCCGCGTCGTTGGTCAGCCACGCCCCGGTGGCGTCCTGGAAGGTGACCTCCGAGCCGACGACCTGCGAGTACCAGTCGATCAGCTCCTGCAGGCGGGTCGTCTTGAGGTTGAAGTGGTGGAACTTGGGTCTGATGGTGGCGGTCTCGTTCATGATGCGAGCCTCTCCTCGCGGTGGTCGGGTTGGCCGAGGGCCGCCCGCAGGCGGTCCACCAGCGCATGGGTCTCGGTGGCCGTGGAGGCCGTTCCGAAGACATAGAAGTCCGGGCGCACGAGCGCGACCGAGCAGCCGTGCCGGTCGAACCAGCGGGCATAGATCTGCTGGCCGTGGCGGCTCCCGTCGAGCCGCACCAGCTCGCATCCCAGCGACCGCAGGTACTCGCGCGCGTCGCCGCCGTCGAGCAGGCCATCGGGGTCCACGCCGAGCGCGTAGAGCACGAAGCCGGGGGCGATGGTGTCCTCGAGCAGGCGCGGGCCGGAGGCGGTCTCGACGCGGCCCTGGGGGAACAGCGACCCCGCCGCCCCGTCGTCGCCGGCCTGGCCCGAGCCGTCGTGGATCCCGGGGCCGAGGTTCGCCGGCGGGGGCTCCGGCGGCGGCGCGGACGGGTCGGCCGCGACAGCGAGCAGCACCTCGTCGCGGGCGGCGGCCTCGGCCGGGTCGCTGATGCAGATCACCTTGCCGAGCTCGACCGACATCGCGATCGCGTGCTGCAGGTGACCGCAGCGCTCGCTGGTGTACGAGTCGAGCGTCGACTCGTCGGCGAGACCCCTGAGCACCAGGTCCAGGTGCCAGGAGAGGGTCAGGGCGTCGCGGATACCCGAGCACATGCCCTGGCCGGCGAACGGCGGCATCAGGTGGGCGGCGTCACCCGCCAGCAGCACCCGGCCCTCACGCCAGCGCTCCGCCCAGCGGGCGCGGAACGTGTACACCGTGTGCCGCTCGAGCGTGACCTCGCCGGGGGCGATCCCGGAGCGGGCGAGCAGGTCCCACACGAACTGGGGCTCTTCGACCTGCTCGGCGGTCTCGCCCGGCAACAGCATCCACTCCCAGCGCCTGCGTCCGGGTCCCCCGGAGACGAGGGTCGTCGGGCGCGCCGGGTCGCAGCGCTGCAGGTTGACCCCGGCCAGCAGTGCCGGGTCCTTCGGGACGGTGTCGGCGATCAGCCAGTCGAACACGAACCCGAGGTCCTCGACCGGTGTTCCGATGTGCTCCCGAACGAGGCTGTTGGCGCCGTCGCAGCCGATCACGAAGGCGGCCGTGACCTCCCGCTCCTCACCGGTCGGGCGCCATTGCTGGCCGTGGCCCTCGCCGCGGCGGGCGTGCAGGGTCACGTGGGAACCCTCGTCGCGCATCCCGGTCAGCTCCCAGCCCTGGTGGACGTCGACGGCCTCCACCGTCTTGGCGGTGCGGTCGAGGATCCGCTCGAGCTGGGGCTGGAAGAACATCGTCGCCCCCGGCCAGCCGGAGGGGCCCGGCTCGCTGCGGTCGAGCAGCAGCAGCGTCAGGCCGTCGGCGTTCTGCCACTCGTAGGTGGTGGCCGGCTCGGTTATCGGCTCCAGCTCCGAGGTGATTCCGAGTCGCTGGAAGATCCGCGCCACCTCGTCGTCGTAGTGGACCGCCCGTGGCCGCGGGTACACGTCCGGCCAGCGCTCGAACACCCCCACCCGGTGGCCGAGGCGGCCCAGCAGGATCGCGGCGGTCTGCCCGACCGGCCCGTAGCCGACGATCGCGACGTCGTAGTCGAGCCTCATCGCGGCCACCCTAACCCGTAACTGATAAGTTTGTCAACTATGAGTGCTTCATCGACAAGCCGGACGGCCGCCCCGGTGAGGTGCGCGGGCGCGGGCGCCGCGACGGCCGCCGGGGCTCCGGCCCGCGATCGCCACGAGCGTCGCCGGGAGGCGACGCGGCGGAGTCTGATGGAGGCGGCCCGCAGGCGGTTCGCCGCCCGGGGGGTGGAGGCCACGCGGATCAACGAGATCACCGAGGAGGCCGACGTCGGCTTCGGGTCCTTCTACAACCACTTCGAGTCCAAGGACGCGATCGTGGGGGCGGTGCTGGCGGAGGCCGTGTCCAACCAGGGTGCCGAGCTCGACACGCTCACCGCCGAGCTCGACGATCCCGCCGAGGTGGTGTCCGTGGCGCACCGCTACTTCATCCGCCTGGCCCGCACCGACCCCGACTGGGCGTGGCTGTTGATCCGCCTCGACGTCTCCCACAACGTGATCCTGGAGGCGCTCGAGCCGTATGCGCGCCGAGACCTCGCCCGGGGCGTGCGGGCCGGGCGCTTCGCGGTGGCCGACGAGCCCACCGCGCTGTTCGCGTCGGGCGGGGCGCTCCTGACGGTGATGCGCACGGTGCTCGACGGGCGGGCCCCGAAGCAGGTCGAGCGCTACCACGCCGAAGGGATCCTGCGCCTGTTCGGGCTCCCGCCGGCGGACGCGGCCGAGGTCGCCTCGCGCCCGATGCCGGTGGCGGCGCCCTAGGACGGGCCCCTACTAGGTGGGGGCTTCGGGGCGGGGCTCGGAGGCCGCCGCGCTGGCGACGTCCGAGGCGAAGGTGACCCGCGCTTTGTACAGCAGCACCCCGCCGCCGATCAGTGCCACGAGCATCACCAGGAAGCTCACCTGCAGGCCGGTGGCGGTGTTGGCGCCGGGCGCATGGGGGTGGGTGCCGATCGGTGCCTGCTGGGGGAAGATCCCCTCGATCACGTTGGAAAGGCCGCCGAACAGCAGCGGCGACAACGCCTGGGCGAGGGAGCGGACCACCGTCAGGGCGGCCGACGTCCGCCCCCACAGGCCGGCTGGGACGACGTCGAGCCGGGCGGCCTGGACGGGTGGGTTGGCAGCGAAGATCAGCGTGGCTCCCCCGATCACGAACCACAGTGCGGGGGTGAGCCCCGATTTGAGCAGCCCCACCGCCAGCAGCGCCGCGGCGGCGATGTAACAGAGACCGGCGAACCAGACGCGGGCCGCCAGCCGCCCGTGGCGCAGCATCAGGTCGCCGACCCGACCCCCCACGATGGTCCCGACGATCCCTCCCACCACCAGGAGCGCCAGCACGAGCTCGGCTTCGGCCTGGCTGGCGTGGTAGTGGCCCTTGACGAACAGCAGCGCGAACGTGGACAGGCCGGCGAAGTAGAAGTAGCCGAGCGAGGACCCGAAGATCATCAGCCGGTTGGAAGGGATCTCGAACAGGTAGCGGATCGAGCTCCACAGGCCCAGCTGGCTGGGGTCCTCGTGCAGCACCAGGGCGGGGTCGGGGATCGCCCCCGCGCGTTCGGCTGCCTCCCGGGCCGCCCGCGCTCCGGGCTGGGGCTCGGCCTCGTCCTCTGCGACGAGTTCTCCGCGTTCGACGCGCTCGGCCGCCTGTGAGACGATCGCCCCGAGGTCGGTTGCGCCCAACTCGAGGTGGCTCTGGCCTCCCCGCAGCGGCTCGGGAACGGTGCGCCACAGCTCGCGGGCGACGAAGAAGCCGGGGATCGAGAGCACGACGAATGCCGCCTGCCAGTGGAAGGCGCTGGCGACGAAGCCGCTGATGATGAAGCCGAAGGCCGTCCCCGCGGCCTCGCCCACGAGGATGTAGGACCACACCACCCCACGTTCGTCGGCGGCGAAGTAGTCGCCCGTCAGCGAGGAGATCGCCGGGCCCGCGGTGGCGGCCACCGCTCCCAGCGCGATCCTCGTTAGCAGCAGGCTCGAGAAGCTCCCCGCGAACGCGCTGAACAGCGAGGCCAGGCTCCAAAGCACGATGCTGACCGACAGCAGCGGCATGCGTTTGGTGCGGTCCACGAGCAGCCCCACCGGAACCGTGAAGACCGCGCCCACGAGCAGCGAGACGGCGGCGAGCAGGCCGAGGTCGGTGTTGTCGATGTGCAGCCCCGACTCGAGCTGCGGCGCGATCGCCCCCACCGTCGAGGCGTCGGCCCCGTTCAGCGCCAGCACGAGCGCGAACAGCGTGATCACCCGCGCCCGCGCCGGGCCGCCCACGCGCTTGACGACCTCGCCCTGGGCGAGGTGCCACAGCCAGCGCGTGAAGCGCCCCACCAGGCCGGGCCGCGGCTGCGGCTGCGGCTGCGCCACCCCGGACTGCTCAGCCAAGGCGGCCCTCCGTCGCGAGCGGCCGACAACGGCGGGTGGATGACGGGTGGCGCGGATCGAAGGCCATGCCGGCGCAGGCTCTCACAGCTGGCGGGGGGTGGCGCCGCCGCGCCCCGGACGGCCGGTCAGCTCGCCGACAGCGCCCTCTCCGCCGCTTCGTCCTCCGCGGTGACGAGGTTCGCGTGACGTACGAGCAGCCTCCACTCACCGTCCTCGCGGCGGTAGGCCTGGGTGGTCCGAAGGGTCCGGCTGCCAGGCCCGTCCCCGGCCTCGCGGGTCATGTGCTCGAGCACGACGGTGACGGCGAGGTCACCCGACGAGCTTGTGAGCAGCCGCTCCACGGACAGGCCGGTCCAGTCGAGCTTCTGAGAGGCGCCCAACAGGTGTGCCCTCACGTCCTCCCATCCCTGCGCATAGCTGCCGACCGCTCCCAGGATCGCGGCGTCCGGGGCGTGGGACCACACCTCCAGGAACGGCTCCGAGTTCCCTCCGACCTGGTGGCTGAGCCCCTCCCAGCAGCTCCGCAGGAATTCCTCGAGCTCGGCGTCGGGGGACGGGGTTCCCTTGATCTCGATCGTCATCTGCGCTGGTTCCGCTCGGGTGTCAGGTTGTCTTGACGAGGCCTCCGTCGATCACGAAGTTGGCGCCGGTCACGTTGGCGAGGCGGTCGGAGGCGAGCATCGTCACGAGCGAGGCGACCTCCTGGGGGGAGGAGAAGCGCCGGGTCGCGATCGCTTCCGTGGCGGTGGCACGGACCGTGTCGGCATCCACACCGGTGGCGTCCGCCACCGCCGCGGCGACGCCGTGGTCCCCGAGCCACAGATCGGTACTCACCTGACCGGGGGACACGCAGTTGACGCGGATCCCCTGCGGGCCGAACTGCTGGGAGAGCGACTTGCTGAGGTTCACGACCGCGGCCTTGGCGACGCCGTAGTCGATCGTGGCGGCGTCGGGCTGGAAGAAGGCGTTGACCGAAGCGATGTTGACGATCGAGCCCGAGCCCTGCTCGAGCATCGGCCCGAGGGCCGCCCGGGTGGCACGCAGGCCGGTGAAGAAGTTCATCTGCAGCGCCCATTCGAACTCCTCGTCGCCGGTGGGGAGGAACCCGTCGACGCGGATCCTCACCCCGCCGACGTTGTTCACGAGCACGTCGAGCCGCCCGTGCTCGTCAAGGGCCCTCTGCACGAGCCGGGCCGGGCCGTCCGGTTCCACCAGGTCGAGCGCCACCGCGGTCACCCCGTCCAGCTTCTCCAGGTTGCCGGTCGAGCGCGACCCCGCCACCACGCGGGCCCCCTCGGCGTGCAGCGCTTCGGTGATCGCGAGCCCGATCCCGTTGTTCGCGCCCGTCACGACGGCGACCTTGTCGGTCAGCTGAAGGTCCACGGCGTCGGCCTCCTGTGAGTGGAGCTAGCCGGGCTCGAACCGGCGACCTTCGCGCTGCCAGCGCGACGCTCTCCCAGCTGAGCTATAGCCCCAGGTTGGGTGCCGAAGAGTTTAGCCGCCGCACGGCGGAGAGGGTCTAGGACTTGGGCAGGAACTCGGGCACGTCGAGCTCGTCCGAGGTGCCGTTCTCGGGCTTGCGCTTGCCCTTCTCGCCCCGCTTGGCCGTCGGGGCGGTGTCGGGGACCACCTGGTCGAGGCGGGCGGTCATCCCTCCGTGGGCCAGCCGCACGCCCCTCAGCAGGCGCTCGGCGTTGGTGTGCAGCGACTGCGCCAGCTCGTTGAGGTTGTGGGAGATCTCGGTCCCTTCGGTCAGCACCTCGTGGGCCACCACGTGGGCCTCGCTGGTGATCTCCCGGGCCTCGGTGCGGGCCTTCGCGAGCGCCTCGTTGGCCTGCTTCTCGGTTTCCGCCTTGTGGCGCGCGACCGACTCACGTTCGGCCTGCAGCTGCTGCTCGGTCTGCTGGGTGATCTCGGCCGCCACCCGCTCGGCCTCCTCGCGGGCGCCGGCGATCATCTTGTCGGCTTCGGCGGCCGCGTTGGCGCGCGTGCGTTCGGACTCGGCCTTGGCCGAGGCCCGCAGCTGCTCGGACTCGGCCTTGGCGGTGCTCCTCAGCTCCTCGGACTCGATCCGGGCCGTCTCCCGCACCTGCTCGGACTCGGTCCGGGCGGTGGTCCGCACCTGCGTCGCCTCGGCCTCCGCGGCGGCCCGCATCTCCTGGGCGTCGGTCTCGGCTGTGGCCCGCATCTGCTCCGCGTCCTGCTTGGCGGACTCGATCGCCCGCTCGGCTTCCCCTTCGGCGCCCGCCCTCAGCTCCTCGGCCTCGGTCTTGGCCTCCCCGACCTGACGCTCGGCCTGCTCGCGCGCCTCCGCGAGTGCCTTCACGGCCTCGTCCCGGGCCCGTTCGAGCTCGCCGGTCATGCGCGCGACCGTGTCGCTGGCCTCGGCGGTCATCGCCTCGGCCTGGGCACGGGCCGTGTCGAGTAGCTCTTCGGCCTCCTCGTCGGCCGCCTGGACGCGGTTGTCGGCAGCCCGGTCGGCCTCGGCGATCCGCGCGTTGGCCCGTGACTCGGCCTGCTCGCGCAGGTCGGCGGCGGCAGCTTCCGCGGCCGAGACGATGCTCGCGACCCGCCCCGGTGCCGAGCTCAGCGAGTCGGGATCCCCTCCGTACTCGTAGTCGCCGTCGGAGAAGTCGGGGTCTTCCATGCGGCTAGATGCTAGACGGCTGTGCGGGGGACTGTGTGCCCGGTGGCCGGGAGTACCCCCACGGTGCGGGAAGCTCGTCGGCCCCCTCCATGGCGCCGGCAGAAAAGGTGGGAAATTGGTCCTTGCGGACAGACGCCGGTTGGGCCATGATCGGGGTCCGATGGCAGCTCCCCGCAACCCCCGCCGGGTGGCGATCCTCGTCTACGACGGCGTCCAGAGCCTCGACGTGACCGGCCCGCTGGAGGTCTTCACCGGCGCCGACACCGCGATCTCGGCCCGTCCCCATCGCGGGCGCCCGGCGCCCACCCGCGGATACGAGGTCACCGTCGTCGGCCGCGGGACCCGCGTGAGCAGCTCGAGCGGCCTCACGTTCGTCCCCGACCACGCCCCGGAGGAGCTGGACGGGCCGCTCGACACGCTCGTGATCCCGGGCGGGGGCGGACACCGCCGGGTCGCCGATGACGACGAGCTCGTGGACTGGATCGCGACCACCTCGCGGTCGGCCAGGCGGACCGTGTCGGTGTGCACCGGTGCCTTCCTGCTGGCCCGGGCCGGGCTGCTCGACGGCCGCCGGGCGACCACCCACTGGGCCTACGCCGAGGCGCTCGCCGCCGCCCACCCCGCCGTCGAGGTGGACGCGGACCCGATCTACATCCGCGACGGCCGCGTGTGGACCTCGGCCGGGGTCACCGCCGGGATGGACCTCGCGCTGGCGCTCGTCGAGCAGGACCACGACCGCGAGCTCGCCCTCACCATCGCCCGTCACCTGGTCATGTTCCTGCGCCGGCCCGGAGGCCAGTCCCAGTTCAGCGCCACGCTCAGCTCCCAGGCGCCCGAGCGTGAGCCGCTGCGGGAGATCCAGCGCGCGGTGGTCGAGGACCCAGCCGCCGAGCACACGGTCGAGGCGATGGCCGCACGCGCGCACATGAGCCCGCGCCACTTCGCCCGTGCCTTCCGCGCCGAGACCGGGGTCACCCCGGCCCGGTACGTCGAGCGGGTGCGGCTGGAGGCCGCCCGCAGGCTGCTGGAGGACACCTTCGTGCCGGTCTCGGGCGTGGCCGCGAGGGCCGGGTTCCCCAGCTCGGAGACGATGCGCCGTTCGTTCGTGAGGGCGCTCGGTGTGTCCCCCGCGGAGTACAAGCGCCGCTTCCACGGCGGCCCACGGCTGGTGAGGGCCGGCAACGCGCCCGTGCCGCCGCCCGAACTCGAAAACGGAAAGGACGAAGCACATGGACATCGCGATCGTGCTGTACGACAGGTTCACGGCCCTCGACGCAATCGGGCCGTATGAGGTCCTCAGCCGCCTCCCGGGGGCGACGGTCCGGTTCGTCGCCGACCAGCCGGGGCCGCTGAAGACGGACAACGGCATCCTCACGGTGGTGGCCGAGCACGGGCTCGGCGAGCTCGAGCACCCGGACGTGATCGTCGTTCCCGGCGGGCCGGGAGAGGTCGACGTGCGCGCCGGCGGCAGCGTGCAGGAGTGGCTGCGGGGCGCCCACGAGACCAGCACCTGGACGACCTCGGTGTGCACCGGCTCGCTGATCCTCGCCGCCGCCGGGCTGCTCGACGGGAAGACCGCCACCTCTCACTGGCTGGCGCTAGAGCGCCTGCGGGAGCTGGGTGCCGTGCCGAGTGAGGAGCGGGTCGTCTACGACGGCAAGCTGGTCACCGCCGCGGGCGTCTCCGCCGGCATCGACATGGCGCTCTCGCTGGCCGGCCGGATCGCCGGCGACACGGTCGCGCAGGCGATCCAGCTCGGGATCGAGTACGACCCCCAGCCCCCCTATGACAGCGGCTCCCCGTCCAAGGCCCCGGCCGACGTGGTGGAGCTGCTGCGCGGCCTCAGCCGCCATCGGTCCGAGCAGGACCGGGCGGTCGCCCCCTCGGGCTGAGCGGCCGCCCGTCAGGCGGGCGATAAGGTGCGAACACCCGATGCCGGAGCACCGCTACGACCCGCACGCGATCGAGCGCCGCTGGCAGGAGCTGTGGGCACGGGAGCGCACCTGGGAGGTTGCCAACCGCGACCCCTCCGAGGCGCGCAGCCCGCGCCCCCGGACGGGGGCCGGG
>DATJOU010000175.1:0-6931 GCA_035506775.1 Solirubrobacteraceae bacterium
GTGGCCGCGGCGGCCGCGGCGACCGCGGTCCCTGGACGCCTCCAGGTGCTGGACGATGACCCGCTCACGATCCTCGACGGCGCCCACAACCCCCACGCCGTGGACTCGCTGCTGTGCTCGCTGCCCGAGGAGATCGGCGGGCGACCGCTGGGGCTCGTGCTCGGGGTGCTCGAGGACAAGGACGCCGCGGCGATGCTCGAGGGACTGCTGGCCCGTGCGGGGCGGGCGTGGTTCGTGGCCCCGCCCGGCCCGCGGGCGCTGCCGCCGGCGACGCTGCACTCGCTGGCCCGTCAGCTGGGCTTCACCGCGGCCGAGTCGGGACTGCCGGTCGGGGAGGCGCTCGAGCAGGCCCGGGAGTGGGCCCGCGAGCGCGACGGCGCGGTGCTCGTGACGGGGTCGGTGTACCTCGTCGGCGAGGTCCTCGCGGAGGGGCTGAGGGCGTGAACGACCAGGGTCCGTCGGTGCTGCGGATGGTCGGCCTGGTGGCCGGTGTGGTGGCCCTCGTGATCCTTGTTTTCTTCGCTGCCGGCTATGGCTTCGGCCGGTTGTTTCTCTAAACTCCGAGCGGCGATGGCCCCGTTCGCGTACTTCGGGATCGAAAGCAGCGGGTTCAGCCTCGCGGTCAACCTCTTGATCCTGTTCCTGGCGGTCCTGTACTTCTCGCTGATCTACTGGACCTTCCAGGACGCACGGCGGCGGATCGCCGACCCCGTGATGATCGGGCTGGCGACGTTCGTCGCCTTCTTCCCCTACGTGGGGCCGATCATCTACCTGATCCTGCGCCCGCCGGAGTACCTCGAGGACGTGCGCGAGCGCGAAGTGGAGCTGGAGACCGCGGAGGCCAGGCTGGCGCAGATCCACCGTGGCCAATGCCCGTACTGCGACTACCGCATCGAGCGCGACTTCGTGCGCTGCCCGAGCTGCCTGCGCAAGCTCAAGGAGCGCTGCGCCAACTGTTCGCGCCCGCTCGACCAGGCGTGGACGATCTGCCCGTACTGCGAGGCCGACGTGCCGGGGGTGTCCTCGCCTCGGGTCCGTCGTCGGCGCGGCGCGGCCGTCGAGGCGGAGCTCTCGCCGCCGCCGTATGAGCGCACCCTCCCGGCCGAGGAGGAGGCGCCCCAGCCGGCGCTGGCCGCCGGCGACGCGGCCGCCACCCCGGCCGAGCGTCGCAGCGAACGGCGGGCGGCCGAACGGCGCGCGTCCGCCTCCCCGGCGGGCAGGCGACCCCGGCCCGCACCGTAGGGCCCTTCCCCCTCTACCGACCCCGACCACCAGGGAGCACAGATGACCGTGCAGCGAACGCTGATCCTCGTCAAGCCCGACGCCTTTGCCCGCGGGCTGACCGGCGAGATCGTCGCCCGCTTCGAGCGCAAGGGCCTGAAGATCGTCGCCCTGCGCAAGCTGACGGTCGAGCGGGAGCTCGCCGAGCAGCACTACGCCGAGCACGCCGAGCGGCCGTTCTTCGGGGAGCTGGTGGAATTCATCACCTCCGGCCCGCTGGTGGCGATGGTGCTCGAGGGACACGAAGCGATCGTCGCCGCCCGCCAGGTGATCGGGGCCACCAACCCGCTCGAGGCGGCCCCCGGGAGCATCCGCGGAGACTTCGCCCTGCAGACCGGCGAGAACATGGTCCACGGCTCGGATTCGCCCGACTCGGCGGAGCGTGAGGCGAGGCTGTTCTTCGGGGACCTCGCCTAGGTCGCTGGCCGGGCCGCCGCACCCCCTCGTCCTGGCCTCCGGCTCGCCCCAGCGACGGGCGATCCTGCAGCGTGTGGGCGTGCCCTTCACGGTTCGGGTGCCGGAGGTGGAGGAGCGCCAGCAGGGCGAGGCGGTGGAGCTGACGCTCGAGAACGCCCTCGCCAAGGCCCTCGCGGTGCAGCGGCCGGGGTTGCAGGAGACGGTGCTGGGGTGCGACACCGTGGTCGAGCTCGAGGGCCGCATCTTCGGCAAGCCGGCCGACGCGGTGCAGGCCGAGCTGATGCTGCGCACGCTCGCCGGGCGCACCCACCACGTCGTGAGCGGGCTGGTAGTGCTCGACGGCACCGGGCAACGCCGGGTCCACGCCCGCACCGAGGTCTGCTTCCGGGAGCTCGACGAGCCGATGCTGCGCTGGTACGTGGACCTGGGCGAGTGGCGGGGGAGGGCCGGCGGGTACGCGATCCAGGGCGCCGGCAGCGCGCTGGTGAGGCGCATCGGGGGCGATTATGAGAACGTCGTCGGGCTGCCCCTGGCGAGCCTGCTGGACATCTGCCCCGAGCTGCTCGGCGGCGGGGCGGCCGGCGCCCCCCGAAGATGAGAAATCGCTGCAAACCCGCGACCAATGTGATCGGAGCTCGGCAGGCGTTCGCTAGACTGCGCCTCCGGGTGCGCCGAGGTACCGCCCCCCGGGACGCCGCGCCGCCGGCGACGCGGCCTCACCGGCCCCCCGCGCGTGTGCCCACTCTCCGAATATGGGCATGCTCAGCTATCTGACAGGTTTCGGCGGTCGCGACATGGCGGTCGATCTCGGCACCGCCAACACGCTCGTGTACGTCCGCGGGCGCGGGATCGTGCTGTCCGAGCCCAGCGTGGTGGCGATCGACTCGCGCAGCGGCGAAGTCCACGCGGTCGGCATCGAGGCCAAGCGCATGCTCGGCCGCACCCCGGGGACGATCCAGGCCATCAGGCCCCTGAAGGACGGCGTGATCGCCGATTTCGACGTCACCGAGCAGATGCTCAGGCACTTCATCCAGAAGGTCCACCAGAACCGCTGGGCCCACCCCCGCGTGGTCGTGTGCGTGCCCTCCGGGGTCACCGGGGTCGAGAAGCGCGCCGTCGAGGAGGCCTGCCTGTCGGCCGGGGCCCGCACCGCCTACCTGATCGAGGAGCCGATGGCGGCCGCGATCGGGGCCGGGCTGCCGGTCGGGGAGCCGACCGGGTCGATGGTGGTGGACATCGGCGGCGGCACCTCCGAGGTGGCCGTGATCTCGCTCGGCGGGATCGTCGTCTCGCAGTCGATCCGGGTCGGCGGCGACGAGATGGACGAGGCGATCATCAACTACGCCAAGCGCGAGTACAAGCTGCTGATCGGCCAGCAGACGGCCGAGGAGCTGAAGCTCGAGATCGGCTCGGCCTGCCCGATGTCGGAGGAGCTCCAGGCCGAGATCCGCGGGCGCGACATGGTCGCCGGGCTCCCCAAGACGGTCGTCCTGACAAGCGAGGAGATTCGCCAGGCGCTCGAGGAGCCGCTCAACCAGATCATCGACGCCGTCAAGGAGACGCTGGACCGCACCCCTCCAGAGCTGGCCTCGGACATCATGGACCGGGGGATCATGCTCGCGGGTGGGGGCTCGCTGCTGCAGGGACTCGACGAGCGCCTGCGCGAGGAGACGCAGATGCCGGCCCACCTCGCGGAATCGCCGTTGACGTGTGTGGCGGTGGGGTCGGGACGCTCGCTGGAGGAGTTCGAGGCGATCCACCGCTCCAACCGCAACTCCCGCAATCGCCGCCGCCGGTGAGCTCGCGTTCGGCCGGGGCCCGGCCGCCCGCCACGGGGGTAGTCTTGTGGGTGACCGCTCCGGAAGGCTTTCTCGGTGCATGACAAGACCGTGCGGAGACGGCGGGCAGTGCTCGTGCTGCTCGTGGTGCTCTCGCTGCTATTGCTGACGGCGTATTTCGGGGAGTCCCCCAACGGACGCCTGCACGGGGTGCAGCGCGCCTTCCTGACCGTCGTCTCGCCGATCCAGAACGGCGCCAACAAGGCGCTGAAGCCGGTCCGCGACACGATCGGGTGGTTCGGCGAAACGCTGAGCGCCAAAGGCCAGCGCGACAAGCTCAAGCGCGAAAACAACACCCTGCGCAAGGAGCTGGTGGCCGAGCAGGCCGAAAAAACCTCCCTCCACCAGCTTCAGGGCCTCTACCACCTCGACCAGCTCGGGGCCGGCGAATACCACCCGGTGACGGCCACCGTGGTCGGCAAATCCCCCAACATCTGGTACGCGACGGTCACGATCGACGCCGGCAGCAACGCCGGGGTGCGGGTCGACGACCCGGTCGTGAACGGCGAAGGCCTGGTCGGTAAGGTCGCCCAGGTCGCCTCCGACGGGTCCCAGGTCGATCTGATCACCGACAGCTCGATGGGCGTCTCGGCGCGCCTGGGCAAGAGCACCTCGACCGGGATCGTGCAGCCGAAGGTGGGCGAACCGGGGGACCTGCTGCTGCAGTACCTCCCCTCCACCGCCCAGCCCAACCAGGGCGAATTCGTGGTCACCTCCGGCACCGTGGCCAGCCCCGACGACTCGCTGTACCCGCCCGGGCTGCTGATCGGGCAGGTGACCTCGGTCAACGAAGAAACCGGCTTCAAGTCGGTCAACGTGCGCCCCTCGGTGAACCTGCAGAACCTCGACGTGGTGCAGGTGCTGACCTCGAGCGCCGGCTCGAACGCCGCCAACATCGCCAGCCTGGCCGCCGAGCTCCCGGCCGGCAAGGGCTCCTCCGCCGCCGAAGCGGGGGCCGAACAGTACGCGTCCACCGCGAGCGGCGGGTGAGCCCGACGGGTACCGGATCGCTTCCCCTGCGCCTGGCGGCGATGGCGGTCCTGCTCGCCTTCGTGCAGGTGGGGGTGGTCTCGGAGATCCCCGTGTTCGGCGTCAACGCCGACCTCTCCCCGCTGCTGGTGGCGTTCGTGGGGCTGCTGTGCGGGTCCACGATCGGAGCCGTCTACGGGTTCGCGACCGGCCTGCTGATCGACCTGCTGCTGCTGCAGACGCTCGGCCTGAGCTCGCTGATCTTCACGCTCGTCGGCTACTCGGCCGGACGCCTGCGCGAGCTGCGCGACCCGCAGGCCGCGCTGACCCCGCTGCTGGTGGGGGCGGCCGCCGCCGGGGGCTCGCTGGTCGGCTACTCGCTGATGGAGTTCATGCTCGGGGTCGACGCCCCCGTCAGCTTCGAGCTGCTGCGTCAGATCGTGCTGATCACGGTCGTGGACACGATCATCGCCGTGCCGCTGTGGCTGGTGGTGCGTGCCTGGCTGCAGAGCGCGCTCCCCGAGGACCCGCGCCGTCGCCGTCGCCGTCGCCGCGCGTACACGACCGGTGGGCTCAGCCCGCTCTCGCGCCCGTGAGTGCCATCGAGCCCGCCGGCGGGCGCGAGCCGCGGACGCCCGTCTCGCCGCAGATGGCCCTGCGCGTGGCGATCATCGGGGGCCTCGCGATGGTGCTGTTCGGGGTGATCTTCTTCCGCCTCTGGTACCTGCAGATCCTGTCCGGCGAACAGTACGTCCAGCAGGCCAACGTCAACCGCGTCCGCGACCTGCCGATCCCCGCCCCGCGGGGGCAGATCACCGACCGCGACGGCCAGGTGCTGGTCTCCAGCCGGGTCACCAACGCGGTCCAGGTGGTGCCCTCCGCGCTGCCCCCCGAAGGGGCGCCGCGGCTGCACCTGTACGCCAAGCTCGGCCGGCTGCTGGGGATGAGCTCCCGGCACGTGCAGGCGCTCGTGATCCGCGGGCGCACCGAGCTGCCCTACGCCCCGATCACGATCAAGACCGACGCCGGCCCCGGCGTGCTGACGGTGCTCGGCGAGCGCTCCAACGAATTCCCCGGGGTGGTCCAGACGCCGGTCTCGATCCGCGACTACCCGTATGGCGAGATGGCCGCCCAGGTGCTGGGCTACGTCGGCTCGGTGTCCACTCCCCAGCTCAAGCTGAAGGCCTTCCGCGGCGTCGAACCGGGCACGATCGTGGGGCAGGAAGGTCTCGAGTACTACTACGACCGCTATCTGAGGGGCAAAGCAGGGGTCGAGCGCGTGGAGGTCAACGCCAACGGCTATCCGGTCCCGAGCCGCCTGGCCCCGACGCTCCCGCAGGCCGGCCACTCGCTGCAGGTGACGCTCGACATGGGCCTCCAGCGGGAGGCCGAAAAGGCGCTCCTGGAAGGGATCCAGAACGCCCGCGCCGGCGGCAAACCGGCGCTCGCCGGGGCGTTCGTGGCGATGGACCCCCGCAACGGGGAAGTGCTCGCGCTCGGCTCCTATCCCTCGTTCAACCCCAACCGGTTCGTCAAACCCATGACCCAGCACGAATACGACCAGCTGCAGGGCAACGGCGGGGCCGCCGGGCCGCTCACCGACCGGGCCGTCAACGGCACCTATCCGACCGGTTCCACGTTCAAGCCGATCACCGCCATGGCGGCGCTGGAAGGCGGCGTGATCACGCCCGAAGAAGGGCTCGGCGCGGGCCAGCGCATCTACGTCTCGACCGAGCCGTTCTGCAACGCCGGCAAAGCCGACTACGGGGCGGTCGGGCTGGTGGAAGCGCTGAAGGTCTCCTCGGACACCTACTTCTTCGAAGTCGGGGAGCGCTCCAACTCCTACGGCGACGTGATCCAGAACAAGGCCCACCAGCTCGGGATCGGCCAGGACACCGGCATCGACCTCCCGAGCGAGTTCGAAGGCGTCGTCCCGGACGCCGCCTGGCGCCGCCACGAGAACCAGCTCCAGATCGCCTGCGAACACGAACACCCCAAGGGCGGCTGCGGGATCGTCAGCGAAGTCCGGCCCTGGAGCGTCGGCGACGACATGCACCTGGCCGTCGGCCAGGGCGACCTGCTGACCGACCCGCTGCAGATGGCCGTCGCCTACTCGACGCTCGCCAACGCCTACATGAACGAAGGCAACGGCGTCGTGGTCACCCCCCATCTGGGCAAGCAGATCGACGAATCCGGCGGCGGGCTGCTGCAGACGCTGAGCTTCCCGCCGCAGCGCCACGTGCACCTCAACCCCACCGACCTGAACCTCGTCATGCAGGGCATCCACGAGGCCGCCAGCGAGCCCGGCGGGACCTCCGCCGACGTGTGGAGCGGCTGGGACCAGGCGGCCCACCCGGTGTACGGCAAGACTGGCACCGCCCAGCACGAAAA
The DNA here is from genome assembly GCA_035506775.1 of Solirubrobacteraceae bacterium. GTDB lineage: Bacteria > Actinomycetota > Thermoleophilia > Solirubrobacterales > Solirubrobacteraceae > Palsa-744. The sequence continues at coordinate 6,897 of DATJOU010000175.1, forward strand.
CGAGGAAGACCAGTCCTGGTACATGTGCTACGTCG
>DATJOU010000176.1:0-8701 GCA_035506775.1 Solirubrobacteraceae bacterium
TCGAGCACCCGGATCGCGTTGGCGGTCGTCTTCTCGAGCGTCTGGTTGCCCGACACCGTGGTCACCCCGAGGACCTCCAACTCGGGGCTCGCGAGCGCGAGCATCATCGCGAGCGCGTCGTCGTGCCCGGGGTCGCAGTCATGGATCACCGGCGTGCTCATGCGGCCAGCACCGCCTCCAGCTCCGCGGTCGTGGGCAGCGACGGCTGCGCGCCGGGCCGCGAGACGGCCACCGCCCCGGCCGCACAGGCCCGCGTGAGCGCCTCACCCGGCTCGCGTCCCTCGAGCAGCCCGACGACCAGGGCGGCACAGAACGCGTCGCCCGCGCCGGTCCCGTCCACCGCCGTGACCGCGGGCGGCCTGGCGCGGGCGAGCTCGGTCCCGTCGCGCATCAGCACCGCTCCCTCGGCTCCGAGCGTGAGCGCCACCAGCCCTCCCACCTCGCCGACCGCCTCCAGCTCGTAGCGGTTGACGACCAGCAGATCGGGCTGGAGCGGGAGCGGGCCCCTGGCCGGGGCCGCGTTCAGGCACAGGAAGCGCGCCTCCCGGGCCGCCGCCCGCACGGCCGCGTCGGGGATCTCGCGCTGGCACAGGACGGCGTCGGCGTCGCCGACCTCCACGTCCTCGGGGGCGAGCCGCGTGTTGGCACCCGGGGCCACCACGATCACGTTCTCGCCTGCGTCGTCGACCAGGATCAGGGCCGTCCCGCTCTCCCCCGGGTCGCGCACGACGCCGCTGGTGTCGACCCCCTCGCGCTGCAGCGAACGCAGCACCAGGTCGTCGGTGCCGATGCGGCCCACGAAGCGGGTACGCGCGCCCAGCCGCGCCGCGGCCACCGCCTGGTTGGCGCCCTTGCCGCCCGGGACACGCTCCAGGCGGGCGTCGGTGACGGTCTCGCCGTCGCGGGGCAGGCGCGCGCAGCGCGCCACCAGGTCGACGTTCGCGGAGCCCACGACGGTGACGCGCGGGGGCGCGCTCACAGGCGGCCGACCTGCCACAGACCGCTGTCGTGGCTGGTCTGGAGCCAGCGCTCGCCGTCGCGGCGGCCGAGCTCGATCAGCTCGCCGATGAACTCCCGGGCGAGGAACAGGTAGCTGAGCAGCTCCCCGTGCACCGGACCGCGGCGGGCGTTCAGGAAGCGTCCCAGCAGGGCCACGCTGCTCCCGCGCAGGAGGCTGTCGAGACCGCCGTAGTGGCGCGCGTAGACGCTGCGGGCGAGGCGGCCGATCTCCAGCCGGTCCTCGGGCGCGATGAAGATGTAGGGCACCCGCCGGCGGCCGCCCGACTTGGCCGCGGTGGTCCGCGAGGGGAGGCTCTCGTTGACGGTGGCGAGCGTGTCCACGTCATCGGCGAGCTGGTCGGAGAGCGCGACCTGGGCCAGCTGGGCGAGCCCGTCGAGCGCGTCGGGTCGCAGCTCGCGGCCCGGCGGCGTGACCGAGGAGTTCAGGCCGATCACGATCACCCGTCCGGCCCCCAGCGCCAGCGCGGGCGCGAGCGGCGCGTTCAGGCGCACCCCGCCGTCGCTGTACCAGCCGGCCAGCTCGCGGGGCCGGCTCACCTCCACGGCCGGGAACGCCCCCGGGATCGCGGCCGACGCCAGCACGTGCTCGGGCAGGATCGGCGTGGCGGCGTATTCGATCCCGCGGGCGGGGTCGGCCGCGGGTGGGACGCCGCCGTGATGGAAGACGACGCTGCGGGTGCTGGCGTATGAGGTGGCCACGACCGCGGCCGCCGTCAGCGAGCCGTCCATCACGTTGCGGGCGAGGCGCTCGAAGGACACCATCCGCGTCAGCGTTCGGCGCAGCGGCGAAGGATCGACCAGCCCCGGCAGGTGCCAGCCCGGGAGACCCGCCACCATCGCCCCGGCGCTCAGCAGCCGGCGCAGCTCGGGGCCGGACACCAGCGGGCGCAGCGCGTCGCTCCAGCCGAGCTCGCTCCACATCTCGACCGCCGCCTGCGCCACCTGGGGGAGCGGTTCGTGGGCGCGGGCCGCGAGGAAGGCGCTGTTGAGCGCGCCGATGCTGGTGCCGACGAGGATGTCCGGCGCCTGGCCGCGGCGGGCCAGCTCCGGGGCGAGGACCTCGAGCACCCCGGCCTCGTACGCGCCGCGGGCGCCGCCACCCGCGAGCACCAGGGCGACCGGCTGGCGTGGAGCGCGGGATCGGGGAGCGCTGGGCACCGGTGCCGCGAGGCTATCGCCGCGCAGCAGCGCTCGCCGCCTCAGCGGCCGGCGAGAGCTGCGGCGTGGTCGAGGAAGCGGGCGCAGAGTCTCGTGCCGAGCGCATTCCAGCCCTCGATCCGCTCTGCGGACGCTGCCCGCAGGGCGGCCCAGTCGATCCCCGCGGCGACGGCGTCGGGGTCGCTGCGGTAATCGTCGATCCACCCCTCGACCGAATCCCCGGTGACCTCGGCGTGGAACTGGATCCCCCACCACGGTGCGGGGGCCGCGCGGAACGCCTCCACGCAGGCGTCGCTGCGCGCCAGCACCGGCCAGCCCTCCCGTGGCGACACCTCGTAGCTGTGCCACTGGAAGCCCTCGAACCACTCGGGCATCGACGCCAGGACGGGATCGTGTTCTCCGTCCGGCTGCAGGCGGACGCTCTTCCAGCCGATCTCGGGGGTGGCCATGCGCGTGACGCTCCCCCCAGCCACCTCGGCGAGCAGCTGCGCCCCCAGGCACACGCCGAGCGCGGGGGTGCCCGCGGCCAGCAGAGCACGCAGGTGCTGCTTCTCGGGCGCGAGCCAGCCGTGGTCGGACTCCTGCTCGCAGTTCATCGCCCCGCCGAACACCAGCACCGCGTCGGGCCGCGGAGCTGGAGCCGGCCCGCCGAGCGGCGGCACCCATTCGAGCACCCGCGCGCCGCGGTCGCGCAGCACCTCGCCGAACACGCCGCTGGCAGCCGTGCGTTCGTGGACGATCGAGAGGACGCGCACCGCGTCAGCCGCGAACGCGCTCGCCCTTGGGGTCGAACAGCGGCTCGCGCACCACCTCGCCGGGGACCCACTGTCCGAAGATGTCGATCTCGACCTCTGTCTGTGGTCCCAGCTCGGCGGGCATGTAGGCGTAGGCGATCGAGCGCTCGACGGTGTAGCCGTAGCCTCCGCTGGTGACGCGCCCGACCACCTCTCCGTGCACGCGCACGGGCTCGTTTCCGAGCGCCACCGAGCGGGGATCGGCCAACACCACGCAGCGCAGCCGCGGGGCGGGCTCGGCGTCCTTCGCGGGGGAGCGCAGCGCCGGTCCGCCGAGGAACGCCTCGCCGTCCTTGACGCAGAACCCGAGCCCGGCCTGCAGCGGCGTCTGGTCGGCCGTGATGTCGGCGGCCCACACGCGGTAGCCCTTCTCCAGGCGCAGCGAGTCGATCGCCCGGTAGCCACCGGCGAGCATCCCGTGTCCGCGACCCGCCTCCCACAGCGTGCGCCACAGCGCCGCCCCGTACTCGCTCGGGCAGTACAGCTCCCAGCCGAGCTCACCGACGAACGTGACCCGCAGGGCACGCACCGGGACGTCGCCGACGGCGATGTCGCGCATGCGCATGTAGCCGAACTCGAGCGGGTCCTCGGTGAGCGGGCCGAGGATCTCCCTCGCCAGCGGCCCCCACAGCGCGAAGCACGACCAGCGGGCGGTGACGTCGGCGCAGCGGACGCTCCCGTCGGAGGGTGCGTGGCTGCGGATCCAGGCCAGGTCGTGATCGCCGAAGGCGGTCCCGGTGACGATCGAGAACGTGTCCTCGGCGACACGGGTGACGGTGAAGTCGCACTCGATCCCGCCCCGGCCGTTGAGCATCTGGGTGTAGGTGATCGCGCCCACCCCGCGGGCGACGCGGTTGTCGCACAGCCGTTCGAGCAGCGCGGCCGCGCCGGGACCCGAGATCTCGAGCTTGGCGAAGGAGGACTCGTCGAACAGCCCGGCCCGCTCGCGGGTGGCGCGGTGCTCGGCGCCGATCGCGGGCGACCAGTGCATCCCCGCCCAGCCGCGCGGGCGCAGCCCGTCGTCGCCGAGGGCGGCGTTCGACTCGTACCAGTTGACCCGCTCCCAGCCGGACTTCTCCCCGAAGGCGGCGTCGTGCTCGCGGTGCCACGGGTAGGCGCTCGACACCCGCAGCGGGCGTCCGGCCTGGCGCTCGTGGCCCGGATAGCGGATGTCGTAGTAGGTCTCGTACACCTCCCTGGTGCGCTTGAGCGTGTAGCTGGGTGAGCGGAAGCGGGCACCGAAGCGGCGCGCGTCCATCTCCCACACGTCCATCGGCGCCTCCCCGTCGAGGATCCAGCTCGCCATCATGCGGCCGAGGCCGCCGGCGCCGGCCAGCCCGTGGGCGCAGAAGCCGGCGCAGACGAAGAAGCCCGCCACCTCCGACTCGCCGAGGCAGAACTCGTTGTCGGGGGTGAAGGCCTCGGGTCCGTTGATCAGGCGCGTGATCCCGACCTCCTCCATCACCGGGACGCGGCGCCGGCTGTTGGCGGCGATCTCCTCGAACCGCGGCCAGTCCTCTTCGAGCAGGCGACCGTTGAAGTCCGCCGGGATCGCGTCGAGCAGGTGCTCGTCGAGGGCCCAGGGGGAGGAGGCGCGCTCGTAGCCGCCCATCACCAGCCCTCCCCCCTCCTCGCGGAAGTAGATCAGCAGGTCGGGGTCGCGGAGCGTCGCCAGGTGATCGCCGGGGGTGCGCTCGCGAAACGGCTGCGTGACCAGGTACTCGTGGGCGAACGGAACGACCGGAACCCGCACCCCGGCCAGCCGCCCGATCTCGGCGGCGAACATCCCGCCGGCGTTGACGACCACCTCGGCCTCGATATCCCCCCACTCGGTGCGCACGCCGCGCACGCGACCGTCGCTCACGTCGATCGCCTCCACGCGCGCACGCGTGAAGATCTGGCAGCCGCCCTCGCGCGCGCCCTCCGCCAGCGCACCCGTCAGCAGCGACGGGTCGAGGTAGCCGTCGCTCGGCAGGTAGGAGGCGCAGCGGACCCCCTCCGTGCTCATCAGCGGGAACAGGTCGCGGGCCTCGTCCGGGGAGATCAGCTCCAGCGGCAGCCCGAACGTACGGGCCCAGGCGACCTGGCGCAGGACCTCCTGCTCGCGCTCCGGGGTGCACGCCAGCCGCACCCCCCCGCATTCCACCCAGCCGCAGTCGAGCTCTCGGTACAGCTCGACGGAGTCCATCATGATCCGGGTCAGCGACACGCTCGAGCGCAGCTGGCCCACGAGGCCGGCCGAGTGGAAGGTGGAGCCACTGGTCAGCTCGCTGCGCTCGAGCAGGACGACGTCGCGCTCACCGAGCTGGGCCAGGTGGTAGGCGATCGAGGCGCCCCCGACGCCGCCCCCGATGATCACCACCCGCGCGCGGGGGGGCAGCTGTCGCGGCCTGACCCGCGGGGCGGCCGCGGGGACCTGCTCGCCGGGGCCGTCTGCGGCCTCAGCCGGCGGCGGCAAGCCACTCCTCGAAGTCGGGCTCGGCGGCCGCCGAGCGCAGTCGCTCGAAGTGCTCGCGAGCGTACTCGTGGAAGTCGAACTCGAGCTCGGAGACGACGCCCTGGACCACCCCCCAGGCGGCCTCGCGGGCGTCGGAGAGCACGCGCATCAGCTTCAGCGACGCGCGGCGCGCATCGGTGGGCGGACCGCCGTAGTAGGCGGCCAGCAGGCGCTCCTCGTCGTCGGCCGCGAAGTCGTTGTTGACCGCCAGGTTGCCGAGGTCGAAGCGCGGGTCGCCCATTCCGGCGTACTCCCAGTCGACGATCATCAGGCGGCCCCCATCGGAGCTGCGGATGATATTTGCGGCCAGCAGGTCGTCATGGCAGGGCCGGCTCTCGACCGTGCCGAGGGCGCCGGCGATGCGGGTGGTGAGCGACCTGGCGTGCGCGTAGTCGTCCGGAAGCTCTCCCCCCCGCCCGCGCACGGTGGCGGCGTAGCGGTCCAGCAGCCCGCCGACCGCGAAGCCGACCGGCAGCTGCACCCCGGACTCGTGGAAGGAGCGCAGGGCGTGGGCCAGCTCCACCGCGCGCTCGGCCGGCTCGCGGGGATCCACCGGGGAGCCCTCGATGAAGCCCGTCACGAGACACCCGTGCACGCCGGCGAGGACCGGGGGGCCGATCCCCAGGCGGGCGGCCGCTTCGCTCGCCAGCCGCTCGGCGGTGCGGTCGATGCCGAGCAGCGGGCTGCCGTCCCCGGGCAGCCGCACGACGTACTCGCTGCCGCCGAGGCGCACGCGGAAGTTGAGGTTGGTGATCCCGCCGGAGAGCGGGAGCGGCTCGCCTTCGAGCGGGCCGAGGCGGGCCTGGAGGGGATCGAGCACCGCATCCAGTTCGCGCACCGAGGGAACCTACCGTTGCGCGCGTATGTGGGCAACGGTACCGTCATCCCGCATGCGCGCGACCGCGACAGCCCCTCTCACCCTCGATCAGCTGCGCTCCCAGGTCGAGCGCGGAGAGGTCGACACCGTGCTGCTGGCGATCACCGACGTGCAGGGCCGGCTGCAGGGCAAGCGCATGACGGCCCGCCACTTCCTGGCCGAAGTCGCCGACCACGGGGCGGAGGGGTGCAACTACCTGCTCGCCGTGGACGTCGAGATGAACACCGTCGGCGGCTACGAGATGGCCTCCTGGGAGCGGGGCTACGGGGACTTCGTGATGCGCCCCGACCTGGACACCCTGCGGCCGGTGCCGTGGCAGGAGGCGACGGTGCTGTGCCTCGCCGACATCGCCTGGGAGGACGGCTCCGACGTGGTGGCCTCCCCGCGCCAGATCCTGCGCGGGCAGCTCGCGCGGCTGGCCGACCGCGGGTGGAGCGCCCTCGCCAGCACCGAGCTGGAGTTCATCGTGATGCGCGACACCTACGAGGAGGCGTGGCAGAAGGGTTACCGGGACCTCGTGCCCGCCAACCTCTACAACGTGGACTACTCGCTGCTCGGGACCGCGCGCGTGGAGCCCCTGATCCGGCGCATCCGCAACAGCATGGAGGCCGCGGGAATGCTGTGCGAGGACTCCAAGGGGGAGTGCAACGACGGCCAGCACGAGATCAACTTCCGCTACGCCGACGCCCTGCGGACGGCCGACGAGCACTCGATCTACAAGAACGGGGCCAAGGAGATCGCCGCCCAGGAGGGGATGTCGATCACGTTCATGGCCAAGTACAACCAGCGGGAGGGCAACTCCTGCCACATCCACTTCTCGCTGCTGGACGGGGACGACCCGCTCTTCGCCCGCGACCGGGGGGTGTTCGAGTCCTTCCTCGCCGGCCAGCTCGCCGGCCTGCGTGAGCTGACGCTGTTGCTGGCCCCGAACATCAACTCCTACAAGCGCTACGCCGCCGGGTCGTTCGCCCCGACGACCGTGGCGTGGGGACTGGACAACCGCACCTGCGCGCTGCGGGTGGTCGGCGAGGGCGCCGGGCTGCGGATCGAGAACCGCGTCGGAGGAGCCGACCTGAACCCGTACCTGGCGCTCAGCGGGATCGTCGCCGCCGGGCTGCACGGGGTCGAACAGGAGCTCGAGCTCGAGCCGGTGTTCGAAGGCGACGCCTACAAGGCCAGCGACCGCCCGCAGGTCCCCGCCTCGCTGCGCGACGCGCGCGACCTGTTCGCCGCCAGCGAGATCGCGCGCGAGGCGTTCGGCGAGCAGGTGGTGGCGCACTACTGCAACGCCGCCGACGTGGAGCTCGAGGCGTTCGGCGCGGCCGTGACCGACTGGGAGCACTACCGGGGGTTCGAGCGGCTGTGACCCGGACCACGAAGGCTCCCGCCGGGGACGAGGCGGCGATCCGAGCCCGCAAGGCCGACACCGCGCCCGTCGAGCCGGTGGCCCCGGACGCCGTGTTCTCGCCGGTCCGCTCGCACACCGCCTTCGAGGAGACCGTGGACCGGCTGGGAACGGCGATCTCGCTCGGGCTGCTGGCACCCGGCTCCCGGCTCCCGGCCGAGCGCGAGCTGTGCGCGCGGCTGGGTATCTCGCGCTCCACCCTGCGCCAGGCGCTCACGGCGCTCACCCAGAGCGGTCACGTGTTCGCGACCCGCGGGCGGGCCGGAGGGACGTTCGTGTCCGACCCGCTGCCGCCGAGCGACCCCCCCTCCCCCGAGATGCTCGCGCGCTGGCGGGAGACCTGCGACCAGCGCCTTGCGGTCGAGCTGGGGGTGTCGCTGCTGGCCGCCGAGCGGGCCCGGCCGGAGGCCCTGGAGGGACTCGAGCGGCTCGCATCCGCGCTCGACGGGATGCTCGAGGACTTCTCGGCCTACCGCCAGACCGACGTGCGCCTGCACGTGTGCCTGGCCCAGGCCACCGGCTCGCCGCCGCTGGTGCGGGCGATGACCGACGCCCAGGGCGCGATGACCGACCTGCTGGCCCACATTGCCCACCCGCCAGAGGTGCTGGCCTCCTCCAACGCCCAGCACCACAGGCTGCTGGCGGCGATCCGCGAGCGCGACGGACGCCGCGCGGTTCAGGTGATGACACAGCACCTGCAGGGCACCGAGCACGTGCTCGCCGGGCTGCTCCCGAGCGGCTGAGCGCACAGAGCGGATTTCAGCTCTTGACTTCCGGCTGAGTTCGAGCTATTCGTCACTTACGAAGGCAGGGTGAGCAAACCATTTCGTTGAAAGGGCGGGGACGATGAGCACAGCGGGAGCGACGGGCCAGGACGAGCAACGCCTGGCAGAGCTTGGCTACAAGCAGGAGCTGAACCGCCGCTGGAGCGGGTTCTCCAACTTCGCGAT
>DATJOU010000177.1:0-3393 GCA_035506775.1 Solirubrobacteraceae bacterium
ATCTCCTGCGGCAGCCCGAACGTGTCGTGCAGGCGGAAGAGGTCCTCGGCGGGCACCGTCGCGCGGCCCTCGCCGTGGGCGCTCGCGATCACCTCCTGGAGGGTCTGCGTCGCCTGCTCGAGCGTGCGCACGAACCCCTGCTCCTCCGAGGTGAGCCACATGTCGATCGCCTGCGCGTGCTCGCGCAGCTCCGGGTAGGCGCCTCCCATCACGTCGCGCACACGCTCGCCGTAGCGCGCGAGGAACCCCGGCGCGAGCCCGAGCGTCTGGCTCTGCTGGATCGCCCGCCGCATCACCCGCCGCAGCACGTAGCCGCGATCCTCGTTGGACGGCACCACGCCGTCGGCGAGCAGGAACGTGATCGCGCGCGCGTGGTCGGCGAGGATCCGAAGCGCCCTGTCCGTGGCGAAGCCCGCCCCGTAGGCGACGTCCGCCAGCTCCTCCCCGAGCTCGATCAGCGGCAGGAACTGGTCGGTCTCGAACACCGACTCCTTGTCCTGCAGGATCGCCGCCATGCGGTTGAGGCCGAGCCCAGTGTCGATGTTGTTCGCCGGCAGCGGGACCAGCGTCGAGCTCGCCCCGTTGTCGGAGGGGTGCTGGTCGTACTGCATGAACACCAGGTTCCAGTACTCCAGGAAGCGCTCGGTGTCGCCTCCCGGGCGGTCGGTGTCGGGGCCGAAGCCGGGACCACGGTCGAGGTACAGCTCCGAGCAGGGGCCGCAGGGGCCGGTCGGGCCCGCCTGCCAGAAGTTCTCCGAGCGGGGACATTCGACGATCCGCTCGCGCGGCACGCCGATCTCCAGCCAGCGCTCGATCGCCTCCCCGTCAGGCCCGAGACCGAGCTCATCGTCGCCTTCGAAGACCGTCACCCAGATGTCCTCGTCGCGGAAGCCGAACACCTCGCGGGACAGTTCCCACGCGAAGGAGATCGCGTCGTGCTTGAAGTAGTCGCCGAACGAGAAGTTGCCGAGCATCTCGAAGAACGTGAGATGCCTGGCGGTGTTGCCGACGTTGTCGATGTCGACCGTCCGGAACACCTTCTGGCAGTCCGTCAGGCGGGGCGCCGGGGGCACCTCCTGGCCGAGGAAGTACGGCTTCAGCGGGTGCATCCCGGCGACCGTCAGCAGTGCCGACGGGTCGTGGGCGGAGGGCACCAGCGAGGCCGAGGGGATGCGCAGGTGGCCCCGCTCCTCGAAGAAGCTCAGGTAGCGCTCGCGGATCTCATCCGAGGTCATGGTCACCCTCTGGATCTTAGGTGTGGGGTGGGCTCAGCGGGGGGCGGCGATCTTGGCGTGTCCGACGACCTGTTCGCCGTCGTACAGGCACGCGATCTGGCCCGGCGCCGTGCGCTCGATCGAGCGCTCGAGCCGCACGAGGCCGTCACGGTGCTCGCCCGGCGAGCGGCTGCCCGCGAGCGTGCAGGGGTGCAGGCGGCCGTGGGCGCGCACGCGGACCCCGTCGACCCGGTCCCCCTCGCGCACCAGGGTCAGCTCGCTGAGTGGGAGCTCGTGGGTGAGCAGCGCCGCCCGCGACCCGACCGTGACGGTGTTGGTGGCAGGGTCGGTCCCGAGCACGTACAGCGGCCCGGAGCCGGACAGGCCGAGGCCGTGGCGCTGGCCGACGGTCAGCAGGTGGCGCCCGGGGTGCTCGCCGAGGGTCGTTCCGTCGACGTCCATGATCGGCCCGGGACGGCGGTCGAGACCGCCGTGGCGAGACAGGAAGCGCTCCTGGTTGGTGCCCGCGAGGAAGCACAGGTCCTGCGAGTCGCGGCGGCGGGCGACGGCCAGCCCGGAGCGCCCGGCGAGCGCGCGGACCTCGGTCTTGGTCATCGAGCCGAGCGGGAAGCGCATCCGCGCCAAAGAAGGCGCCGAAAGGGCGCTGAGCACATAGCTCTGGTCCTTGCGCTCGTCGCAGGCGACCCTCAACAGGCCCTCCTCGCTGACGCGGGCATAGTGGCCGGTGGCGAGGGTGTGGGCGCCGAGCCGCTCGGCGAGGTCGAGCATCGCGTCGAGGCGCACGCTCCCGTTGCAGGCCACGCAGGGATTGGGGGTGAGGCCGTCGTGATGGGCCTGGAGCCACCCTTCCACCACTCCGGCCCGGAACTCCTCGCGGAGGTCGATCGAGAAGTGGGGCATCCCGAGCTCGTGGGCCAGCGCCCTGGCGCCCCTGACGGCCTGGGCCGAGCAGCAGCTGAGCTCGCCGTCCCCCTCCGGGTCGGACCACAGCTCGAGCGTGACCGCCACCGTCCCGGGCTGCCCGTCGCGTACGAGCAGCGCCGCCACGGCGCTGTCCACCCCGCCGCTCATCGCCACCAGCGCACGTCCGGGGACCGCTTCGGTTCGGGGGCACCGGCGGGCGGCGGATCCGAGCGCCCGGTGCATCGCGTCGGCGGCCAGCTCGGCGGCGTGGAACTTGGCCGCGGAAAGGCCGCCGAGCTCGTCGGCGATCGTGTCCGCTCCGATCCTCGCCGCGTCGAGCAGCGAGGCACCCCGCAGCAGGCCGACCGTGGCACTGCCGGCCGCGATCGCCGCCCCGCAGCCGCGGGCGTCGAAGCCGGCGTCGTCGACGACGGGGTCGCCGTCGCGCACGCCGACCGCGACGGAGACGCGGATCAGGTCCCCGCAGGCGGCCCCGCCGGCGGCGCCCGCGTGCGCCCCCGCGGGCGTGTGACCCCGTCCGAGGGGTCGTTAGAGGTGGTTGCTGAGCTGCTCGCCGCCCGGGTTCACCCGAGCGAGTTTAGGCCTAGCCGGCGTGGACTTCGCGGATCGCCTGTTCGATCGAGAAGGCGTCCTGGAGGCCCGTCAGCGAGGTCGCGTCCTTGGCGCCGACGAGCAGGATCGTGGGTGTCCCGTACACGGGCACCTGACGCGTGATCGCTCCGTAGAGGGCAACTTCGGTGGCGAAGGCTTCGAACACCACGACCGGAAGGTGGTTCTTCTCGACGGACTGGACCTGGCTGCGGACTGTGTGGTCGTTGGTGCCGGTGGGGTTCCAGAACAGCACCAGCGCGACCTTGCCCCTCGCGACCGCCTCTTCGACGGCTTTCTGGCCCGCCGGGGCACCGGCACGCACTTTCACGGTGGTCACGGAGGCACCCGACGGAGTCGTGGTGTGGGTGGCCTTGACGTGGGTGCTCGCGCTCGTGGACGGGGTGGTGGTGGTGGCGTGCTTGCTCGCCGGAGCAGGTGTGGGCGTCGCAGGCTTGGTGGACTGGGCCGCCGCTTCGGAGGGCGTGGTCGCGGTGGCCTGTGCCGATTTTTCTTCCTGGTGGCGGGCGTACGCTTCGGAGGTGCCGACGGCGGCGTGGGCCTTGGCGATGTCCTTGGTCAGGCCTTCGACGCCCGGGGCCGAGCCGTGGTAGATCGGGCTCGGGGACGAGGCGGAGGAGCCCGA
>DATJOU010000178.1:0-16197 GCA_035506775.1 Solirubrobacteraceae bacterium
GCATGGCCCAGCATCTCCTGGATGCTGCGCAGGTCGGCACCGCCGTCGAGCAGGTGGGTGGCGAAGCTGTGGCGCAGCGCGTGGGGGGAGAAACCTCCGCCGACCCCGGCCCTCGAGCCCCACACCCGCAGCCGCCGGCGCACGTCGCTGGTGCTCAATCTGCGCCCGCGGACGCTCAGGAACAGCGCGCTCGCTGCGGGCGGGTCGGCGGACGCGGCGAGCACGGGACGGCCGCGCTCCAGGTAGTCGCGGAGCGCCTTCTGGGCCGGCTCACCGACCGGCACCAGCCGCGTCTTGCGGCCCTTGCCCTCCACCCGCAGCTGCTCGGCGTCGAAGTCCAGGTCGCCATCGTCCAGCGAGACCAGCTCGGCGGCACGGAGCCCGGACGCATAGGCCAGCTCGAACATCGCCCGGTCGCGCAGCTCCAGCGGGCCGGTGGCGGCGATCGCGTCGAGCAGCCGGCCGGCGTCGCGGCTGCTCAGCACGCGCGGGAGGTGGCGCCCGCGGCGGGGCGTCGACACGAGCTCGCCCGGGTTCTGCTGGATGTGGCCGTGCTCGCGCAGGCTGTTGAACAGCGCCCTGGCGGCCGCGAGCTTGCGCGCAGAGGTGCTCGGGGCGGCCCCGCCGCGGGACAGGTGGGCCACGTAGCGGCGCACCTCCCGGGGGCCGATGTCGCCCGGGGAGAGCCCCTGCGATCCGGCCCACTCCGCCAGCTCCCGCAGGTCCGAGCGGTAGGCGCGGCGGGTGCGCTCGGCGCGGTCGCGCCGCTCGAGGTCCTCCTCCAGCAGGCGGATCGCCGCCTGCCAGTCGACCGCCGGATCCTCCGGGGAACGGGTGGGCGCCATCCGGACACCTTCTACGCGCCCTGGCCAGGGCCTGCCCGGAGGGGTATTTTTGTGGTGGTGGGAACTTCGACGATCCCCCGATCGGTCACGATCCCGGCCGGAGAGGCCGCGGCCTACGGCCCCGTCGGGCGAGCCCCGTGGCTCGACGTCGACTGGCGCTCCCACCAGCACTGGGTGAGCGCGGAGGGCCAGCTCGTGAACACGATCGAGCTGAGCCCCGAGACGACCGGGGACGGCCAGCCGCTGGTGTTCGTCCACGGCCTGTCGGGGTGCTGGGAGAACTTCCTCGAACAGCTCCCGGTGATGGCGCGCGATCACCGCGTCGTGACGCTCGACCTGCCGGGGTTCGGCTACTCGCCGATGCCCTCACAGAAGATCACGATCTCCGGATACGCCCGCCTGCTGGACGCGCTGCTGGGGCAGCTGGGGATCGACGCCGCCGCGGTGGTGGGCAACTCGATGGGCGGCTTCATCGCCGCCGAGCTGGCGATCGCCTTCCCGCAACGGGTGGAGCGGCTGGTGCTGGTGTCGGCGGCCGGGATCTCCACCCGCGAGCCGCTGGCGGGGATCAGCCCGCGTCTCGCCTCCCGCAGCCCGATCCCGGTACTGACGCGCAGCGAGCGGGTACTGGCGGGCACGGCCGCCTGGCTGGCGTCGAAATCGGACACGGTCGCGCGGCGGGAGCGACTGCGCGAGCTGACCCTGGCGACGGTGGTGCGCCACCCCGGACGGCTGCCGGCGCCGCTGGCGGCGGAGCAGCTGCGGGGGGCGGGCAAGCCGGGCTTCCTGCAGGCCTTCGAGGCGATCATCGACTACGACGTCCAAGAACGCCTGAAGGAGATCGCGTGCCCGACGCTGATCGTGTGGGGAGACCGGGACCGGCTGGTCAGCGTCCGCGACGCGGACGTGTTCGCCGCCCTGATCCCCGACTCCCGCAAGGTGATCTTCGAGGACACGGGCCACATGGCGATGCTCGAGCGGCCCGCGGCCTTCAACGCGCTGCTGCGGGACTTCCTGGCGGAGTAGCCGCCCGGCCCGCCGGGGCGGCGCTCAGCTGGTGACGGCGCCTTCGGCGGCGCTGCCCACGAGCTGGGCGTACTTGCGGATCGCCACGTCGATGTTGCCGTTCAGGGCCGGTGGGCTGTAGGCGGCCACGCGCCCGGAAAGCTCCTCCGGCGTGAGTGCCACGTCGAGCGAGCGGGACTCGACGTCGATCGTGATCCGGTCGCCGTCGGCCAGCCCCGCGATCGGCCCCCCGCGGGCGGCCTCGGGTGCCACGTGGGCGACCATGAAGCCGTGGGTGGCCCCGGAGAAGCGCCCGTCGGTGATCAGGGCGACGGTCTCCCCCTTGCCCTCTCCCACCAGCGCGGCGGTCACGGCCAGCATCTCGCGCATCCCCGGTCCGCCGGCGGGGCCCTCGCCACGGATCACGACCACGTCGCCGTCCTCGATCCGGCCCGCGAGCACGGCGGCCATCGCCGCCTCCTCGCCCTCGAACACGCGGGCGGGTCCGGTGTGGGAACGGCGGGAGTGTCCGGCGAGCTTGACCACGCAGCCGTCGGGGGCGATGTTCCCGCGCAGGATCGCGAACCCGCCCGTGGGGGCGAGCGCTTCCGAGAGCGGGAGCACGACCCGTTGACCCGGGGTTTCCCGGGCCTCCTCGGCGTGATGGCCGATCGTGTGACCGGTGACGGTCTCGGCGTCTGCGTTCAGCACGCCCGCTTCGAGCATCCGCTTGAGCACCAGCGGAACGCCGCCGGCCTCGTACAGGTCGGTGGCGGCGTACTGCCCTCCCGGCTGCAGGTCGCACACCAGCGGGGTGCGCTCGGAGATGCGGTCGAACTCGTCGATCGCGAGCGGCACGCCGGCTTCGCGGGCGACCGCCAGCAGGTGCAGGACGCCGTTGGTGGAGCCGCCGCTCGTGGCCACCGCCGCGATCGCGTTTTCGAGGCCCGGCTTGGTGATGATCGCGCTCGGGAGCTGGCCGCGGCGAAGCACGTCCATCACCAGCTCACCGGCCTGGCGGGCGACCTCGAGCTTGCGCCCGTCCTCGGCCGGGACCATCGAGGAGCCGGCGGGGGAGATCCCCAGCACCTCGAAGGCCATCGCCATCGTGTTGGCGGTGAACTGGCCCCCGCACGCCCCGGCTCCGGGCGAGGCGGCGTCCTCGAGTTCGTGCAGCTCCTGTTCGGTGATGCGCCCCGCGGCGTGGGCCCCGACGGCCTCGAAGACCTGCTGGATGGTGACCTCCTGGCCCTTGAAGTGGCCCGGCCGGATCGAACCGCCGTAGAGCATCAGCGAGGGGACGCCGAGGCGGGTGAGGGCCATCACCGTGCCGGGGATCGTCTTGTCGCAGCCGGAGATCGCGAGCACCGCGTCGAAGCAGTGGGCGGAGGCCACGAGCTCGATCGAGTCGGCGATCAGCTCGCGGGACACCAGCGAGGCCCTCATCCCGGCGGTGCCCATCGTGATGCCGTCGGAGATGGCGATCGTGTTGAGCTCCATCGGGGTGCCACCGGCCGCGCGGATGCCCTCCTTCGCCTTCGCCGCCAGGACGCGGTTGTTGAAGTTGCAGGGCATCGTCTCGATCCACGAGTGGGCGACCCCGACGATCGGCTTGGCGAGGTCCTCGGCGCTGTAGCCGATGCCGTGCAGATAGGCGCGCGCCGCGGCCCGCTCCGGACCCTCGGTGAGGGCGCGGCTGCGGTGCTTGAGGTCGAATCCGCCGGCGGAGCTCACGCGGCCCGAGCACCACCGAGCTCGCGTTCGGAGCGCTCGCGTTCCCAGCGCGCCAGCCGGGCGAGGTCGCGGCGGATGCGTGCGGGGTCCACCTGGCGGCCCGGCAGGTGCATGTTCGCCTCCCCGATCAGGCGGCGCTCGTCGGCGGTGATCGCCATCCACTTCGCGAGCACGTCGTCGGAGTGGGGCAGCCGGGAGCTGCCGAACGGCTTGGTGTGGTCGGGGAAGGTGATGCAGTACTCGTTGAGCAGCTCCCCGGTGGCAGGGACGTAGGCGACGATCGGCTTGTGGGGGTAGATCAGGTAGGCGTACGGCGCCGGGCCCTCGCCCGCAGACGCCCCCACCGGGCCGTTCACGCGCAGGAACCCCAGCTCGCTGTACATGTCCCAGTCCCGGTCGTCCACGCACGAGCGCAGCAGCGCCCTCGCGCGTTGCTCCGCGCGCCGTTCGCGGCCCGGGTCGTAGCTCTCCACGGCGTGCATCCGGTGGGCCCGGGCGATCGCCACGCGAGCGCGGGTGAAGGTCCTCGAGAGCCTCGGACGGACGAGCTCGAAGAACAGCACGAGCAGGAGCACGGCGGCGGTCCCGAGCGGGAGCGCCACGCCGCTAGCGGCCCGCGGGGGCCGCTCCCCCGGCGGCGCGCGGGAAGAAGATCACCCGCTCCGCGTCCCTGGGAACCTCGTCGAAGCTCTTCACGAGCTCGGCCTCGCGGCGTCCGGCGAGGCCCTCCGTGGGCACCGCGGCCCACATCCCGGCGTCGAGCTCGCGGCGGAAAGCCTCGATCAGCTCCTGCTCCTCCTCGGGGACGTCCACGTCACCCTCGGCGAGCACGATCTCGCCGTGACCGGGCTTCATACGGAGCAACCTCATCGCCACCCGGGATTATGGCAAACGGCATCCCCCGCTCTCAGGTCTGTCGCAGCCGAGCCAGCCCGATCGCGTCAACCGGGCCGGCCCCGGAGCCCAGATCCCGCAGCCCGCCGGCCACCGCCGCCCCGGCCCGGGCACGCGCGATCCGTGCCGCCTCGGGGAGATCGCGGCCGAGCGCCAGCTGGGCGGCGAGGATCGCCGAGTGGGTGCAGCCCGAACCGTGGGCCGCACCACCGGGGTGGCGCTCCCCGGCGACCTCCACGACCTCCCCGCCCGGTCCGGTGAGGAGCAGGTCGGTGGCCGCCTCGCGGTGGCCACCGGTGACGATCACGGCGCCGGGTCCGAGAGCCAGCACGGCACGTGCGAGCCGCTCCGCTTCGCCGGGGTCCTCTCCCTCTCGCTGTGGGACGCCCGCCAGCACGCGGGCCTCGTGGAGGTTCGGGGTGACCACGGTGGCCCGGGGCAGGATCCGCTCGGCCAGGAACCGCTCGGCGGCGGGGTCGAGCAGGCGCGCACCGGACTCCGCGACCATCACGGGGTCCACCACCACCGGGGTGCCCGCGGGAAGCTCTCCCAGGGCGGCGGCGACCGCCCGTGCGGTCTCGAGCGTCCCGAGCATGCCCACCTTGACGGCGTCGGCGCCGATGTCCTCGATCACGGCCCGCACCTGCGCGAGCACCATCTCCGGCCCGACGGCCGCCACCGCCGTGACCTCGCGCGTGTTCTGGGCCGTGATCGCGGTGATCGCCGAGGTGCCGTGGACGCCACAGCTCGCGAACGCCTTGAGGTCGGCCTGGATTCCGGCGCCCCCTCCGGAGTCCGAGCCGGCGATCGTCAGCGCGGTCGGCGTCCTGGGCGCCATCGGCGTGATGCTATTGCCGCGACGGACCCCCGTTGGTACGCTCGCGCGCCGACCGGCTCCGATGGCGCCACCGGCCCGCGAGCGGCGCTCGTCAGCCGCTCGAGCGGGCGCGCAGGGCCGCGTCCTCGAGGTGGGGTTTGGGCGGGAAGATCGAGTAGCTGCCGATCGCGGTCGCGAGCAGGCGCCCGTCCTCGTGGCGGACCTCCGACTGCATCACCCCGATGGAGCGGTTGCGGCGGTTCAGGGTGGAGCGGCAGATCACGTCGCCCTCGGTGGCCGTCTGGATGTAGTTGATCGAGATGCTGATCGTGGCGATCCGCTCGTGCTCGCTGGTCTGGGCCCACAGCGTGGAGCCCATGCAGTAGTCCACGAGGGCGAACGTGACCACGCCGGAGAGCAGCCCGCCGCGGTTGATCAGCTCGGGCCTGATCGTGACCCGCACCGTCTCGGGGTCCTCCCAGCGCAGGCCGATGAAGCTCGTGAGCCCGTCGAGCGAACGGGGCCCGCCACCGGGGCCGGGAGGGGCAGGACGGCCGCCGCCGTCCGCGGCGCCGGGCTCTCCCTCGCTGGACGGTGGGGGGCTCATCGGCGGGCAGGCTATGAGAAACGGGCCTCCCAGCGCGGTGCCCGGGCATCCCAAGCCGGCCGTAGCTTCGATTCCGGTGCACGCCCGTGGCCGCCTCGGAGCGCTCGGAGAGGAGCTGGCTGCCGCCCACTTCGGGCGGCTCGGCTTCCGTGTCCTGGAGCGCAACGTCCGCACCCGCCTGGGCGAGATCGACCTGATCGCCTTCGACGGGCGGGTGCTCGTGTTCGCCGAGGTCAAGACCGCGCGGGCCGCCACCGGTGCGGGCCGCGTCGAGGCGGTTCCGCTCGACTGGCTGCGACCGCGCCAGCGGATGCGGATCAGGCGGCTCGCCCGGGCCTGGCTGTCAGACCCGGAGCGGGTTCGCCCACGCGCCGCAGAGCTGCGGTTCGACGCCGTTGGTGTGGTGGTCGACGCGCGCGGACGGCTACTGGCGCTCGAGCACCTCCAGGACGCCTGGTGAGGCTTCCCCGTGGCTAGAGCGCCAACTGCTGGTACGCGAGCGACTGGAAGGACAGACGGTGAAGCGGGGAGACGCCCTTGGCGACGATCGCCTCGCGGTGCTCGGGGGTCGAGTAGCCGACGTGCTCGGCGAACCCCCACCCCGGGTGGCGCTCCTCGGCCCGGTGCATGTAGCGGTCACGGGTCACCTTGGCGATGATCGAAGCCGCCGCGATCGCCGCGGAGCGTGCGTCGCCGTCCACCACGGCCTGCTGGGGGCGGCCGAGATCGCCCACCGAGAAGCCGTCCACCAGGCACAGCACCTCGCCGTCCTGGCGGGCGGTGACGCCGATCAGCGCTTCGCGGAGCGCGGCGAGGTTGGTGCGGTGCAGTCCCCGTACGTCCACCGTCCGCACGCACCGGGACACGACGTACACCCGCACGGCCGTGCGCAGCACGAGCGGGAACAGCGCCTCCCGGGCCTCGTGGGTGTGCTGCTTGGAGTCGTTCAATTCGCCCAGCAGGCGAACCTGACGGGGGCCGAGGCGCTCGTAGTCGAACAGCACCGCCGCGGCCACCAGCGGACCCGCCAGCGAGCCGCGGCCGGCCTCGTCGGCGCCCGCGATCAGCCGCGTCCCGAGCCTCCGGTCGAACGCGAACAGCTTCCTTCCGGTGCGGCCCGAGCGACGCGCCGAGCGACCCCTCGAGGCTCGTGGAGAGCGATTCCCCCCGCCGTCCCCGCCGGCGACCTCCACCGCCCCGGCTCCCACCTCTAGCTCAGAGGGTGCCGATCCGGTCGGGGGGCCAGTAGGTGAAGAAGGCCTGGCCGATGATCCAAGAGGTCGGAACCGGTCCCCAGAACCTGCTGTCGTCCGATTCCCCACGGTTGTCACCCATCATGAACCAATGCCCGGCGGGAATCTTGATCGGCTTCGAGTACGTGCACTGGGGGTTGGCCCCGCATTCGCGGATGTAGGAGTCCTTCTCGCGCACGAAGGTGCTGGTTCCCTTGGCCTTGCGGTAGACGTGCCCGTCCTGGATGTAGATTTCATCGCCCGGGCCGGCCACCACGCGCTTGATGAAGTTGGTGCCGTTGTCCTCCTTGGGGACCGGCTGCGAGCACGCTTCTGACGGTCCGGTGGCCTTCCCGCAGCGCTCCGCCTCCGCCCCTTCCGGAGGGTGGAACACCACGATGTCGCCCACGCTGGGATCGCTGAAGTCCATGCCGATGCGGTTGACGAGCACGCGCTGACCGATCGCCAGGGTGGGCTCCATCGAGCCGCTCGGGATCCGGTAGGGCTTGACGATGAAGGCCTGGATCGCCAGCGCGAGGCCGAGCGCCACGGCAACGATGATGACCAGCTCGATGATCGAGGCGGTCAGCGATTTCGAGCGCTTGCGGGCGATGGGAGCTGAGCTCACGCGGCGTCGTCGGCGGTGGGGGCGGCCACACCCTCGCCTGGATCGGGGGAAGAATCAGCGTCGTCTGCAGGCGCATCCGGCTGATCGGAGGCCGCCTCGCCGGCTCCGTCGGCTCCGTCGGCAGCGGCCTGCACCGCCTCCCCCCCCTGCTGCGCCTCCGTCGTCTCCTCGGTGACGCCCTCCTCGACGTCCTGGGGCTCGACCCCCTCGACGTCCTGGGCCTCGACAGCCCCGTCGGGTGCCTCCTGCGGGGCGTGGAGCAGACCGGGCTCCACGACGTCCTCGGGACCGGTGTAGCGGCGCTCGCGGACGCGGGCCCGCTTGCCGACCCGTTCGCGCAGGTAGTACAGCTTGGCCCGCCGCACGTCACCCCGGGCGGCGAGCTCGATGCGCTCGATCTTGGGGGAGTGGACGGGGAACATCCGCTCTACGCCCACGCCGAAGGACTGCTTGCGCACGGTGAAGGTCTCACGAGCTCCGTGGCCCTGGCGCTTGATCACGACGCCCTCGAACACCTGGACGCGGCTGCGGGTGCCCTCGATGACCTGGAAATGGACCTTGACGCGGTCGCCCGGCGAGAAGCTGGGGACCCGGCGCAGCTGGGCGCGCTCGATCTTTTCGATGACACTGCTCATGAGGTGGACCGCCCTTGACGCCGGACACGAGCGTGCGTGACAGAGCGCAGACTGCAGATGGTAGCGAACCGCCGCGTGGCTCCGTGCCGGTCGGCGCCCGGGAAAGCGCCCGCGACGGGCCCCTTGCCACGGGGCCTATCCCGCGTCCCGGCCGTCCTCTCCACGGGCGCCCCGGGCGCGACTCTGCTCGCGGCGCCAGCGGGCGATGCGGTCGTGGTGTCCGGAGAGCAGCACCTCGGGCACCCGCCACCCGCGGTACTCGGCGGGGCGGGTGTAGTGGGGGTACTCGGGGAGTCCCTCGAGCGCCGCGCTGTAGGACTCCTCGGTGGCCGAGTGCTCGTCCCCGAGCGCTCCTGGGAGCTTGCGCAGCACGGCGTCGCAGAGCACCATCGCGGGCAGCTCCCCGCCGCTGAGGACGTAGCGCCCGATCGAGATGACGTCGCTGGCGAAGTGCTCGAGGATGCGCTCGTCGAAGCCCTCGTAACGCCCGCAGAGCAGGGTCAGGTCCTCCTCTGCGGCGAGCTCGTCCACCAACCGGTCGTCGAGCAGCCGCCCGTTGGGCGCCAGCGCGAGGACCCGGCGGCGCTCCTTCAGCCGCTCGGGGTCGGTGTCGTAGCGGGCCCGCAGGGCGCTGTCGAGCACGTCCACCCGCAGCAGCATCCCGGCCCCTCCCCCGAACGGGGTGTCGTCGACCTGGCGCCCGGGGAGCGGGGTGTGCTCGCGGATGTCGATCAGCTCGAGCGTCGAGCCGCCGGCGAGCACGTTGGCCACGTGGCGCTGGTCGCGGAACCACTCGAACCACTGCGGGAAGAGGGTGAAGACGTCGATCCTCACGCGCCCGGAGGGGCGTCCTCGAGGAAGCCCAGGTCGATGTCGATCGTGTGCTGCTCGGGGTCCACGCTGCGGATCGCGTCTTTGACGAGCGGGACCAGCAGCGTCCCCGGGGCGTCGCTGCGACGCACCTCGAGGACCTCGCATGAGGGCAGCTCGAGCATGCCCGTCACCGCGCCCACCTCGTGCTCGCCGTCGTGCACCGCGCAGCCGACGAGTTCATGGGCCCACCACTCGCCCTCCTCGAGCTGCGGCAGTTCCCGGCGACCGACGGTCAGCTCCTGTCCGCGCAGCTCTTCCGCGGCGTCCCGGTCCTCGACACCCGCCAGCCTCAGGATCGGGTGCTGGGCGGTGCCGGCGTGGCGCACGATCTCCGCCTCCCGCCCGGCGACCTGGACGCTCGAGCCGAGTGCCAGCAGGCGCGGCACCGCCCGGGTCACATAGAAGCTGCCGTCGAGCCCGTGTGGCCGTCCCACCCGCCCGGCCGGCACCTGCCCGGGCGTCGTCAATCGACGATGTCGAGGAGCACGTGGACGCCCTCGCTGGCGGCCGCGGCTTTCACGACGGTCCGCAGAGCATGGGCGGTACGCCCCCCGCGGCCGATCACCCTGCCGTAGTCGTCGTCTCCCACGCACAGCTCCAGCACGACCGTGCCGTCATCCTCCTCGAACTGCTCGACCTCGACGGCCTCGGGGTCGTCCACCAGGCCTTCGGCCAGGTACTCGAGCAGCTGCTTTGCGTTTTCGGCGAGCATCGTGGCCGGCCCGAAGCGTACGCGCCGGGTCAGCGGGCCTTGGTCGGGATCCCCTGGATGTGCAACAGCTTGCGAACCGTGTCGGACGGCTGCGCGCCGCGGGCGAGCCAGCTGCGGGCCCGCTCCTCGTCTATCACGATGGTCGAGGGCTCCGTCTGGGCGTTGTAGTGCCCGATCGTCTCGATCACGCGCCCGTCGCGTGGCGAGCGCTGGTCGGCGACCACCACCCTCCAGATCGGGTCCTTCTTGCCGCCCACCCGGGTGAGCCTGAGCCTTACCGACACGTCTTCCTCTCTGACGATTTCGAGGCGCCCGCTCGTGGGCGCAGAGGGCAGCTTAGACGGTGTGCGCGCCGGGGCGGGGGGTGAACGCCCTCAGCGGGCGTTGCGGATCAGCGCCCCGATGTCCGGCATCTTCCCGCGGCCGACCTGGCGCATGACCTTGCGCATCTGGTCGAACTGCTTCACCAGCCGGTTGACCTGCTGGACGCTGGTGCCCGACCCACGCGCGATGCGGAGCCTGCGGGAGCCGTTGATCATGTCGGGCTTGCGGCGCTCCTCGGGGGTCATCGAGAGGATGATCGCCTGGATCCGGTCGAGCTCCCGTTCGTCGATCTTCATGTTCGCCAGCTGGTGGCCGCCCAGCCCCGGGATCATCCCCAGCAGGCTGCTGAGGGGGCCCATCTTGCGCATCATCTTCATCTGGTCGAGGAAGTCGTCGAGGCCGAACTCGTTACGGCGCAGCTTGCGCTCCAGCTCGCGGGCCTCGTCCTCCTCGAACTCCCGCTCGGCCTTCTCGATCAGGCTCATCACGTCGCCCATGCCGAGGATCCGCTGGGCCATCCGGTCGGGGTGGAAGCGCTCGAACTGGTCGAGCTTCTCGCCGGTGGAGGCGAACAGGATCGGCCGCTCGGTGACGGCCCGGACCGACAGCGCGGCCCCACCGCGTGCGTCCCCGTCGAGCTTCGTCATCACGACCCCGTCGAAGTCCACGGCCCCGGCGAACTGCTCGGCGACGTTGACCGCGTCCTGGCCGGTCATCGAGTCGAGCACCAGCAGCACGTGCCGGGGCTGGACCGCGTCGCGGGTACGGACGAGCTCGCTCATCAGCTCCTCGTCCACGTGCAGGCGTCCGGCTGTGTCCACGATCAGCACGTCCTTGCCGTCGCGTCGCGCGCTCTCCAGCGCCCACGAGGCGATCTCGACGGGGTCGCGGTCGGTTCCCTGCTCGTACACCTCGGCGCCCGCCTGGGCGCCCACCTTCACGAGCTGGTCCACGGCCGCCGGGCGGTACACGTCGCAGGCCGCGAGCGCCACCGAGGAGCCGTTCTGCTCGTGCAGCAGACGGGCGAGCTTGGCCGTGGCGGTCGTCTTTCCGGAGCCCTGCAGGCCCGCCATCAGGATCACCGTCGGGGGGCTGGGGGCGAAGTCCATCTCGGGGGCCTCTCCCCCCATCAGCGACGTCAGCTCCTCCGCCACGAGCTTCACCACCTGCTGCCCCGGGTTCAGCCGGCCGACGACCTCGGCCTGCATGCAGCGTTCCTTGAGCTCGGCGGTGAACTGCCGCACGACCTTGAAGTTGACGTCGGCCTCCAGCAGCGCGAGGCGGATCTCGCGCATCGCGGCGTCGACGTCCTGCTCGGACAGGGTGCCCCGCTGGCGGACGTCGGCGAGCGTCCCCTGGAGCCGCTCGGAAAGGGCGTCGAACACGGTCCTCTAGTGCTCTCGCGGGCCCCGCGGCGGGGGCAGCGGGGGAGCGCCCGAGTCGGGGGCGGGCAGCGGCGGGCCACCGGCGCCGCCGGCCTCCTTGCCCGCGGAACCGTCGTGGGCGCGTCGTTTGAGCGCCTCGCCGATGCCTCCGAAGGCCTCGGCGAACTCGGACGGGACCACGAACACCGTGTTGGCGGCCCCGTCGGCGAGCTGCGGGAGCATCTGCAGATATTCGTAGCTGAGCAGCTCGCGGTCCGGTTTGCCCTCGTGGATCGCGTTGAAGACGGTGTCGATCGCCTTGGCTTCGCCCTCGGCCCGCAGGATGGCGGCCTGGCGCTCGCCCTCGGCCGTCAGCACGGCAGCCTGCTTGGCCCCCTCGGCGGTGAGGATCTGCGCCTGCTTCTCGCCTTCGGCCGTGAGGATCGCGGCCCGGCGGTCCCGCTCGGCGCGCATCTGCTTCTCCATCGCCGTGCGGATGTCCGGCGGCGGGTCCACGGACTTGATCTCCACGCGGTTGATGCGGATCCCCCACTTGCCGGTGGCCTCGTCGAGCACCTGGCGCAGCTCGGTGTTGACGTTCTCGCGCGAGGTGAGGGTCTTCTCCAGCGTCAGCCCGCCGATCACGTTGCGCAGCGTCGTCACGGTCAGCTGCTCGATCGCCTGCAGCGGGTTGGCGACTTCATAGGTGGCCGACCTGGGGTCGGTGATCGTGAAGTACAGGACCGTCTCGATCGCCACCACGACGTTGTCTTCGGTGATCACCGACTGGGGCGCGAAGTTGACGACCTGCTCGCGCAGGTCCACCAGCGGCCGCACGCGGTCCACGAACGGGACCACCAGCGTCAGCCCCGGTTCCAGTGTGCGGCTGTAGCGGCCCAGGCGCTCGACCACGCCCGCGCGGGCCTGGGGGATCACGCGGATGGTCCGGAACGCGGCGATCAGCGCGAACACGACCACGATCACGGCGACGATCACGACGACCACGGGGATCCACCTCCTGTCAACGCATCACCAGCGCAGTAGCGCCCTTGATATCCACGACCTCGACCCGCTCCCCGGCCTCGATCACTTCGTCGTCGTCGAGGCTGCGGGCCGTCCACACCTCGCCCCCGTCGATCTTCACGCAGCCCACGCCTTCCTCGTTGGCGATCCGCTCGATCACCATCGCGCGATGCCCCACGAGGGCCGCGGCACCGGTCCTGATCGGCGGGGGCAGGCGCCGGTGACGGCGGGCGATCGGCCGCAGGCCCGCCACCACCACCACCGAGACCGCGGCGAACGCGATCAGGCTGGCCGCGAAGCCGACCCCGACCGCCGACAGCAGCGCCGCGATCGCCGCGCCGAGCGCGAACGGCAGCAGGTACAGGCCGCCGGTGTGCATCTCGCCGATCCCGAGCACGGCAGCCGCGATCAACCACACGATCCAGGCATCCATCGCGAATCACGATAGCTCCGGCGCGATCAGCGCGCGCGCGAAATCGCGTGCGTCGAACGGCCTCAGGTCCTCGACCGACTCCCCCACCCCGATCAGCTTCACCGGCAGCGACAGCTCACGCGCGATCGCCAGGGCGATGCCGCCGCGGGCGGTCCCGTCTAGCTTCGTCAGCACGACCCCGCTGACCTCGGCGGTGCCGGCGAACATCCGCGCCTGGCGCACGCCGTTCTGTCCCGTGGTGGCATCGATCGTCAGCAGCGTCTCGTGCGGGGCCCCCTCGAGCTGGCGCGCGATCACGCGCCGCACCTTGGCGAGCTCGGCCATCAGCTCGTCCTGGGTGTGCAGGCGCCCGGCGGTGTCCACGATCACCACGTCGGCTCCGCTCTCCCGCGCCGCACCCACCGCCTCGAACGCGACCGCACCCGGGTCCGACCCCGGAGGGCCGGTGACGATCTCGCAGCCCGCCCGCTCGGCCCACCCGGCGAGCTGCTCGGCGGCCGCCGCGCGGTAGGTGTCGGCGGCTCCGAGCAGGACCTTGTAACCGAGCTCGTTGTGGATGTGCCAGGCGAGCTTTCCGACCGTGGTCGTCTTGCCGGTCCCGTTCACGCCCACCGCCATGATCACCGTCGGCTTGCTGACCAGGTCGATCCGCCCGTCCCCGACGGTGGCGGTCTCGGCCAGCAGCTCGATCAGGCGCTCGCTCAGTGCCTCCCCGCCCTCGAGCCCATCGGTGGACGCCTCCTGCTCGAGCTGGCCGACCACCGCGGCGGTCGTCGGGGCGCCCACGTCGGCCATGATCAGCGCCTCCTCCAGGCGTTCCCAGGTGTGCTCGTCGAGGGTCGCGAACAGCGTCGCCTGGATCTCGCTCCCGAGCGCCTGGCGGGTACGCGACATGCTCTCCCGCAGGCGTCGGAAGAGCCCCCTGCGGGCGGGCCGCTCCTGCTCGCCGTCGTCGTCATGCGGCTCGGCGGTGATGAACAGATCGCTCCAGTCGCGCGGCACGAGCGGCGCGACGATAGCAGCGGCGGTCGCTCAGGCGACCTCGGCCACGCGCTCGATCTCGGGCAGCCGGCCGGTCTCGAACTCGAGGTGGCGGGAGATGACCTTGGAGACGCCGTCCTGGCCCATCGACACCCCGTACAGCCAGTCGGCAGCCTCCATCGTGCGCTTCTGGTGGGTGATGACGATGAACTGGGCCCGCCCGCAGTAGCGCCGCAGCAGTGCCAGGAAGCGGTCCAGGTTGAGGTCGTCGAGGGCGGCCTCGACCTCGTCCATGATGTAGAAGGGGCACGGCCTGGCGAGGAACACGGCGAACAGGAAGGCCAGCGCGGTCATCGACTTCTCCCCGCCGGACAGCAGCGTCAGCCGCTTGGTGGACTTGCCCGCGGGGGTGATTTCGATCTCCACCCCCGGAAGCGTCCGCTCGCCCGCGGCGATGTCCTCGTGCTCCTCGGGCTCCTCGGGCTCCTCGGGCTCCTCCTCGGAGGACTCCCCCCCGGGCTGCTCGCCGGACAGCTGCTCGCCGCCTAGCACCCCGCGTGGGGCCTGCTCCTCCTCGACCAGGCGCAGGCGCCCGGAGCCGCCGGGGAAGACCTCCCCCACCAGCTCGGCGAAGTTGGCGGCCGCGGCGGTGAAGGTCTGCTCGAAGGTCTCCTCGATCTGCCTGTCGGTCTCGCGGATCAGGGATCGCAGCTCCCGCATCGCGGTCTCGAGGTCCTGGCGCTGCCCCTCCAGCTCCTCCACGTGGGCGAGCGCCTCGGCGTACTCCTGCTGGGCCAGGGGGTTCACGGGCCCGAGCTGCTCGCGGCGTCGCTCGAGCCGCTCGACGCGTGCGTCGAGGTCGGCCACCGCCTGCTCGTCCAACGGCTCGGCGGCCTCCTCGTCGGGACCGGGGCCGTTCTCGACCCCGAGACGCTCCAGCACCGCTGCGAGCTCGAGCTCGGCCTCGCCGGCGTGGTCGCGGGCCCGCTGGGCGTCGACCTCCGCGTCGGTGACGACCTGCCCGGCTGCTTTGAGCTCGGCCTGGATCGACGCCTCGCGGGTGGCGAACGCGGTCAGCTCACCGGCACCGCGCTCACCGTCCCGGCGGTCCTCGCCGAGCTGCTGCTCGAGCGTGCCGAGCAGGGCACCGGCACCGTCAGCCGCGGCCCCCAGGACCGCCAGCAGGCGCTCGGCCCGCGCGCACAGAGCCTCGTCGCGCTGGTAGGAGGCCTGCAGGCGCCGCCGCCGGGCCTCCCGTTCGGCGATCTGCTGCTCGGCCGCCTCCAGCTGGCGGCACTCGCCGGCGAGCTCGCCTTCGAGCTGCGCTTTGCGGACCGCGAGCGGCCCGTGGGCGGGGGCCGCCCGGCGCTGGTCCATCAGCCACTCGCTGCGGCGCACCGACTCCTGCGCCTCGGCCTGGCGGCGCTCGTGCTCGCGCTGCTGTTCCAGCGCGCGGGCAGCGCCGGCTTCGGCGTCCGACAGCTCCGCCAGGGCGGACGCGCTCTGCTGCTCGACCCCCTGCACGGCCGTGGCGGCCTCCCGCAGCTCCTGCTCCAGGCGGTCGCGCTCGTTGCGCCGGGCGAGCACCCGCTCGCTGCCCCCGGCGCTCAGCTGGCGCACCTCGCCGGCGTCGGCGAACCACACCCGCCCGCCGGGCGTGACGGCGACCCCGCGGAAGTCCTCGGACAGACCCTCGAGGCGCTGCACCACCCACGTGTCGTCGAGCAGGCGAGCGGCCAGCTCCAGCACGCCGGAGGGGCCCTCGACGAGATCGAGCAGCCGCCGGGCGTCGGGTGCCGGTGGCCCTGCCGGAGAATCGCCGCCGCCGCTCCCCGCCGCGCCCACGGAGCGGCGGCTCAAGAGCACGGTCCCGCCGTCGGGCCCGACCCGGTCGAGCAACGCCTGGGCGCCGTCGAGGCCGTCCGCGACGGCCGCGTCCAGCCGTCCTCCGAGGACCGCGGCGAGCGCCAGCTCGAAGCCGTCGGCGACCCGCAGCTCCTCGCTGAAGGCGGGGGCCCCGCCGGCCGTACGGGCGCGGGCGTGGTCGTGCAGGAACTGGTTGACGGCGGCGAGCTCGGCCTCCAGCCGCT
>DATJOU010000179.1:0-13148 GCA_035506775.1 Solirubrobacteraceae bacterium
CTCGTCGATCAGCGACTCCGGCGCCATCACGCGGTTCACCAGCCCCAGCTCCTCCGCCTCCTCGGCCAGCACCACCCGCCCGGACAGCAGCAGGTCGAGCGCCCTCGCGGGGCCCACCAGCCGGGGCAGGATCCAGGAGATCCCGTGCTCGGCCACGAGTCCCCGGCGGGCGAAGGCGGTCGTCAGCTTGACCCCCGAGGCGGCGAAGCGTATGTCGCACATCAGCGCCTGCACGAGACCGATCCCGGCACACGGCCCGTTGATGGCCGCGATGATCGGCTTGGGGATCGAGTGGGGATGGTTCTGGGGGGTCCGCTCGGCGTTCTCCTGCTCGGCCCTCCCGTTGGTGTCCCCCCCGGCGGCCCCCAGATCTTGCAGGTCCTTCATGTCGGCGCCGGCACAGAACCCCCGGCCGGCGCCGGTCACGACGATCACCCGCACCTCCTCGGAGGCCGCGCACTCGTCCAGCAGGGCGAAGTAGCGCACCTCCATCTCCCGGGTCCACGCGTTCAGGCGGTCCGGCCTGTTCAGCGTGAGGACGGCGATGCCCCCGTCCACGTCCTTCAACACCACGTCGCTCATCTCTGGCCTCCCGATCGTTGGGAGGCCAGGCTAACGACTCGGCTCACCCCCTGCCACAACGGGCTCCGGCGGCCGACGGCTAGGCCGTGGCGCGCCGGAGCTCGTTGCGGACTGCGCCATAGAGGCGGGCTTCACTCGGGGGGACCCATCCCTGAAGGGCGTCCCAGGCGGCTCCCGGGTTGCGGGCAATCTGGTCTTTGAGACGCTCCGCCTCGCGCTCGGCTTCGCGCTTGCGCAGCCAGGCCGCGTAGGGGTCCGGCGGGACGATCCGGCCGGTGCGCATCGGGGCGGTCCGTACGCTCTCGGCGACGCCTGCTGCCGTCTCGCACGCGGGTGCCTGCCGGCCGCGGGCCAGATGATGCGTCGTGGCGAGAGGGTGGCTCGCGGGTCTATTCCTGTGAAGCATCCGCATGTGGGACTCCTTGAGAGTGTCGTTGGCGGTACCGATACCTGCGCCCCGGCGTCTCCCCGTCACGGGAAACAGCCGCTTCCGGTGTTCGGTCTGGTCAGAGCATGGCGTCCCGCGTGCCGCTCTACGCCCGATTTCGACGCACGACCCACGAAATGCACCCCTGAGACGGCGGCCCGTGGTCCCCGGAGGTCCTGGGGGGTGCCCGAAGCGGGCACCGGTCAGGGGCCAACCGGACGGCAACCAGCGATGGGTGAGGCGGCGCGCCCCCTTACTCCCTCCGCGCGCCTCACCCACGGCCAGGCGGCTCCCCTCTGGACATCTGCCCGGGATGAGCCGCGACACGCCGCCCGTTGCCGGCGGTGTGCCTGCCCCCAACCAAGCCGAGTGGCCCGCTTCCGTCGCGCGTCGCCGGCAGCGTCTCGCTCGGCCCGGCCGGATCGGTTGGTCGATTTCATCGGTGCTGTCCCTGGTGATGGTGTCTGCCGCTGGCACAGCGCACCCGAGGCCGCCGGAAGCATCCCGACCGCACGGCACACCGGACCTGGCCCGACACGGTTCTCCTTCGTGGCGCTGCAATCACCCAGCGCCCACCGCACGCGGCGGGCGCTGGAGTTCGGGATGCGGACCCCCCCGGACACCGGCCGAGGAGCTCTGCGCCACGGCGACCCCAACGTCTCTCCGGTATCCCACCTCCCATGGGGCGCACCCTATACGGGGGTAAACCCCTAGTCAACCCCTAATTTAAGTTGGTACAGCTGGGACCGCGGGTCCTACATAGGACAGATCCCCGCTCCTGTCGCAAAGTGTTCGCGGCGTTGACTAGATGGCCGCTTTGGCCTTATGCTCTCTCGCAGGGTGCAATCACGTCGCCAGCCAGATGAGCGGCGCGCATGCAGATCCTCGGCGTTTCGGGGTAAACCCTCGGAGTGGGTTCGCTGGATACCAGGGGTCAGGTGCGCGTGTGGGGGTCCGAGCCGTTGGCCGAGCCGCTCCTGAGCGTTCGCCGGCACGAGCTGGCCGAGATCGACCGCCTGCTGAGCCGGGGCGAGTCCTCCCAGGCGAACGTGATCCTGATCACCGGCGAGACCGGGATCGGCAAGACCGAGCTGCTCACCCACGCGCTCGGCACTGCGGCGGAGGGGGGCCGCCTGACGGTCTTCGGGCGGGCGGCCGAGTTCGAGTCCGACGAGCCGTTCGGGGTCTTCCTGGGAGCCCTCGAAGCGATCGCCTCCGAGCTCTCCGACGAGGACCTCGCCCGCCTCCGCCCCGGCGAGACGCTCGAGCTCGCGAGCCTGCTCCCCGGCCTCGCCGGACGGGTCCCGAGCGCCTCCGATGACGCCCTCCGGCCACCGGTGGGGGTCGGCACCGAGCGCTACCGGCTGCACCGCGCGATGGGCGCCCTGCTCGCCTCCCGTGCCGCCGGCCGGCCGATCCTGCTGGCGGTGGACGACCTCCACTGGGCGGATCCGGCGTCGGTGGAGCTGCTGCTGTACCTGGTCCGGCGCCCGCCCCGCTCCCAACTGGACGTGATCGCGACCTTCCGTCCCGGCCAGCTCGAGCCGGCCACCGCGGCCGCCCTGCAACAGCTCCAGCGTGACGGGGACGGGGAGCTGATCGAGCTCACCCCACTGGACCGCGAGGAAGCGGCCGCCTTCTACCCGCCGGGGATGCCGGCCCGGGTGGCCGAGCGGATCTTCAATGAGAGCGGGGGCAACCCCTTCTACCTCGAGGAGCTGATCCGCTCCGCCGGCGAGGCGCCCCAGCCCGGGAGCTCGACGCTCGACACCGACGCCGAACGACTCCCTTCGCGGGTCAGCGCGTTCATCGCCGCCGAACTGGAGCGGCTGTCTCCCCGCGCCCGCGAGCTGATCCAGGCCGCCTCGATGGTCGGCGACCCGTTCGAGCCCGAGCTGGCGGGGGAGATCATCGGCATGGACGAGCCCCGGACGCTCGCCGCCCTCGACGAGCTGGTGGACCGCGAGCTGGTCGAAACAGCCCCCCTCCCGGGGCGCTTCAGCTTCCGCCACCCGATCGTGCGCAGGGCCGTGTACGAGTCCGCCAAAGACGGCTGGCGTCGCAGCGCCCACGCCCGCGCCGCGGCCGTGTTGAGCGGGCGGGGTGCCTCGGCCACCACGCGGGCCCGCCACGTCGAGCGCTCGGCCCGGGTGGGCGATGCGGAGGCGATCGCCACCCTGCGCCAGGCCGGCTACGAAGCCAGCGCTCGGGCCCCCGCGGCCGCCGCCAGATGGTTCCGGGCCGCTCTGCACCTGCTCCCGGAGGGGACCCCCGGGCAGGAACGCCTCGAGCTGCTGCTGGCGCTGGCCGTCGCGCTGGGGTCTGCCGGGCACCTGCAGGAGAGCCGCGAGGCCTTCCACGAGGCGCTTGCGCTGATGACGCCGGACGCGCCCGCGAAGGGCGCTGCGGTGGCCGGGGCGGCGATGATCGACCACCTGCTCGGCCAGCACGACCAGGCCCAGAGCCTGCTGCTCGAGACCCTCGCCGCGGCCCCCGAGGGCTCGGAGCAGGCGGGCGCCCTGAAGGTCGCCCTCGCGGGCGGGAGCTTCTTCAGCGCCGACTGGACGGGGATGCGCTACTGGGCCGGGGAGGCGCTGAAGGTGCCCGAGCACAACGCCACCCTGTCGGCGCGGGGCTCGGCGCTGCTCGCCCTCGCCCACTACGGCCTCGGCGAGATCGAGCAGGCCGCCGGTGAGGCCTCGAAGGCGGCCACGATCGCCGACGAGCTCTCCGACGAGGAGTGGGCCGGGCAGCTGCAGTCGCTCTGCTCGCTGGGCTGGGCCGAGTACTGCGTCGGTCGCCTGCAGGAGGCCGAGAAGCACATGAAAAGGGCCCACAAGGTGGCCAACGCCACCGGTCAGCAGCATCTGCTCGGCGTGATCCTGACGGTGCTGGCGAACACCAACCTCGCGCTCGGGCGCCTGGCCCTGGCCAGCGAACAGGCCGAGAACGCGATCGACAGCTCGCTGCTGTCGGCCAACAACCTGTTCCTGACGTGGGCCCTGACGATGCGCTGCACGGTCGAGATCGAGCGCGGCAGCCCGGCCGCCGCCGTGCGCTACGGGATGCGCGCCCTGGAGGCCGGGATCAAGAGCCGCAGCCCGTGGTCGAACGTCGCCAGCCTGTACCTCGCCGAAGCGCGGCTGGAGGCCGGCGAACCGGAGCAGTTCCGCCGCCAGCTGCTGGCCGGCCAGAGCACCCCCCGGCTGCCCCCGTTCCCCTTCTACGGCGTCCAGGCCTACGAACTGCTGACCCGCGCCGAGCTCGACCTCGGCCTACCCGATGCTGCCGCTCGGTGGGCCAGCCAGGCGAAGGAGCTGGCCGCCAGGATCGGCCTGCCGATGCCGATCGCCCAGGCCCAGCGCGCCGAGGCGATGCTGCTGCTGAGCCGCGACGAGTTCGCCGAGGCGGCGGCCCTCGCCGCCAGCTCCGCCGAGCAGGCCGAACTCGCGGGCCAGCCCCTGCAGGCGGCGCGCTCGCGGCTGCTGGAGGGGACCGCGCTGAGCCGCGGCTCGGACAGGACCGCGGCCGTCGCCCAGCTGCGCCGCGCCCAGGAGACCTTCGCCGCCCTCGGTGCCACCCGCCATCGCGACCGCGCCGCCCAGGAGCTCCGCGGGCTGGGGGTCCACCGCGTGGAAGCGGCCCGCACGCCCCGCACCGACACGAGCGTGGGGGCGCTCAGCAAGCGCGAGCTGACGATCGCCCGGCTGGTCCACGAGGGGCTCTCCAACCGCCAGATCGCCGAGCAGCTGTCGATCAGCGTCAAGACCGTGGAGAACCACCTCACGAACATCTTCCGCCGCCTGGAGATCTCCTCGCGGGCCCAGCTGGCCACGCTCGTCGAGCGCTCCCGCGGAGCTGCCGCGTAGCAACCGGCTAGTCAGATCTCGATCTGCTCGGAGGGCGTGATCACCGACTCCTCCTGCGGAGCGACGGAGTCCCCCGGCGTGGCGGCGGACTCCTCCGAGGGAGCCTCACGCGTCCAGATCCTGCGGCCGATGCTTCCGCCGAGGGCCCCGAGGAACATCCCGACGATCGCCGAGACGATGATCAGGAAGGGCGGGAAGCTCCCGAGCGAGACCTTCGCGTGGGCGCCGCTGATGTAGTGGGCGAGCAGCAGGCCGAGGGCGTAGATCCCTCCTCCGACGACCCCCCTGTCGGCTCCCCCCCAACCGTCCGGGTGTTCGAAGCCCGCCAGGATCGCTCCCAGGCCCGCGATCCCCGCCAGGATCCAGTAGTCGGTGGCGGACACGCCCAGCACCAGGCCCACGACGACACCGAACACGAGCGGGACCACGCCTCCCAGCAGGATCTGCTGGTTCTGCGGCCGGTAACGGAATAGTGGTGGTGGCTCGCGCAAGTGACCTCCCCGTGGCGAGGGGTGCCCGAGCCGTGTGGCCGGCCGGGCTCCTCCCCGGGCCCGACCTGAGGGTACCTGTTCGGCGCCCCTCGCGCGCGTCCTACAGCAGCACGGGCCGGGACTGGCGGTCGACGCCGACCTCGGTCACGCCCGCCGAGGTGATCTTGATGCGGACCGGGACGTCGCGATGCTCGAGCAGCTTCCGCAGCACCGATTCCCCCTTCGATTCGATCGCCGAGCGCAACGGCTCCTGTGCCTGCTCGGGCTGCAAGGTGTCCGCGATCTGCACGTACACGTGCTGCTCCGCGGTCCCGTTCTGGACCTTCCAGCGGTAGATCGCCCCCGGCACGCGCAGGACGTGGATCGGTGTCGGCCCCCCGACGATCTCCAGCTCGGCAATCATCGCTGTACAGGATCGCCGGGGAGCACCTCGCCGCCAACGGCCGGGTGGCCAGAAACCGCCCCCGCGCGGTTGGACACGTGCACAGCACCGTCGGGGGCGCCGGCCGGCCCGAGGTGTGCGGGGCGGCGGACCGTACGATTGGCCGGTGACGGCCCCGAGCGAGTCGGCGATGGCCCTGTTCGCGCGCAGGATCATGCTGCTCGGGCTGGTCGTCGCCGGGCTGCTCGCGGCCGGCACGGCCGCTCTGGCGCTGACCGAACACGTCGGGGTCTGGTACGCGTTCCGCTGGTCGCTCGACACGGCCGCCACGGTGGGTGTGTTCCCGGAGCCGGACACGACGGCCGGCCAGGTGATCCACGTCGCCCTGATCGTGGTGGGCGTGGGTACGCTCTTCTACGCGCTTGCGATCGTGGCGGAGTTCTTCGCGGCCGGACACCTGGGCGAGGTGCTGGCGGGCAGGCGCCTGCAGAGGATGATCGACTCGCTCGAGAACCACCACATCGTGTGCGCCTACGGGAGGGTCGGGCGCCAGGTCGTGCGCGACCTGCGGGCCGCCCGCTCGAACATCGTGGTCATCGACCCGCTGCCCGAGAACCGCCTTCTGGCCGAACGCGACGGGCTGCTGTTCATCGAAGGCGACGCGACCGAGGACGCGGTCCTGCTGCAGGCCGGGATCGGACGGGCCCGCTCGATCATCGTGTGCGCCGACTCCGACGCCGACAACGTGTTCATCACCCTCACCGCCCGGGAGCTCCGCTCCGACATCGCAATCCTGGCCCGGGCCGGGGCCGAGGACACCGAGAAGAAGCTCACCCGCGCGGGAGCCGACCGCGTGATCTCCCCGTACAAGGCGAGCGCCACCGAAATGGCCCGCCTGGCGCTCCACCCCCAACTCACCGGCGTGGTCGACTTCGACGTCGAGTACCGGCTCGAGGAGGTCGCCGCGGGAGCGGGCTGCGACGCGATCGGGCAGACGATCGGCGACATCCGGGGCGGCTCGATGATCGTCGGGCTGCGCCGTCACGGCGCCTTCCGTCCCCAGCCGGAGCCCGCCACCGCGATCGAGGCGGGCGACGTCCTGGTCGCGATCGGGACCCCGGCGACGCTCCAGCGGTTGGAGGCGATCCTCGGCTCTACGTGAGCGCCCGTGGGGCGGGCGTCGAGGGGCCGGCGATCTCACGGGCGCGCGCCAGGGCCGGCTCGGCCGCCAGCTCCGCCAGCCCCGAGATCGCCTCCCCGAGCAGCTCCGCGGCCTCCGGGCCGCGCTGCTGGGCCACCAGGCACTCGGCCAGATCCGTGCGGGCGCGGGCCACCCAGTACGGGTACTCGAGCGTACGAAAGGCCTCCAGCGCGTTCGTGAGCTCCCGCTCGGCGGTTGCCCGGTCTCCGGCCGCCGCGGCGATCAGGCCGCGGCCCCGCGTGAGCTGGGCCTGCAGGAACGGCGGCACGTGGCCCCGGGGCTGCTCCTCCAACAGCGCCATCAGGCCGTCGGCGTCGGCGGTGCGGCCCAGCTCGATCGCCGCCTCCAGCGTGAACGACCACCCGTAGCGGACGGCGTCGTGTGAGGCTCCGAGCCCCGCGGTGGCGGAGGGCAGCATCCGCAGCCCCAGCTCGAGTGCCTCCTGCGGGCGCCCGTCGGTGAGGGCGATGCTGATCGCCACCGAGGTGTGTGTCGAGCCGAGGTCTTCGTCGTCGCTGCGCTCCCACCCGACCATCCCGGCCAGGTTCGCGCGCGCGTCCTCGAGCTCGCCGCGGAGGGTGTGCATGACCGCCAGCGGCCAGCGCACGTACTCGACCCCCGGGCGGTCTTCGAGTTCCTCCAGCAGGCCGGGTGCCATCGTCTCGACTTCCTCCCAGCGCCCGGAGAACACGTGCAGGTACATGAGGTTGCCCGCGGAGATGCTCTCGCGGAAGCGGTCCCCCAGCCGCCTCGCCAGCGCGAGCGCGCGCCCGAACTGGCGGTCGGCTCCCGGCTGGTCCCACTGCATGCCGAGCATGCCGCTGTTGCCGAGGGCGTTGTGGGCCCGCTCGATCAGTTCATAGCGTTCGGCGATCTCCAGCGCCGCCCCCAGCAGCGCCCGCGCCTCGTCGGGGCGGTTGTCCTGCAGGCACACGAGTCCCTTGTCGATCAGGGCCCCGCTCTGGACCTCGGGCAGGGCCAGCTCCTGGGCGAACTGCAGGGCGGTCTCCAGCGAGGTGCGGGCCTGCTCGTCGTTGCCGCCGTACAGCAGCGCGTGGCCGAGCACGGCGTGGAGCCTGGCGACCTCGCCGTCCACCCGGTCGGCCCCGAGGATCTCCAGCGCGCCGGTGATCTGCTCGATCGCCTCCTCGTTGCGCCCGAGGTAGCTGAGCGCACGCCCGATCTGCCCGGCGACGCTGGCCGCCTCCTGCTCGCGGCCCTCCGCCAGGTAGGCCTCGGAGGCTTCTTTGAGCAGCTCCAGCGCGTGCTCCAGGCGCCCGGCCTGCAACGCCATCTGGCCGGCCGCCGAGGTCAGCTCGGTGCGCTCCTGCTCGTCGCGGGCCAGCTCGATCGCGGTCCGGTAGGCCCGCTCGGCGGACTCGGGGGCGCCCACCGAAGCGGCCCGCCGCGCTGCCCGCCCGAGCGCCTCGATCGTGGTCCCCTGCAGCGCCGGCGCGTCGGGGTCCCGGGGTCCCGCCGCGCGGTACGCGTCGAGGTAGTGGGAGGCGATCGCCTCGGCGGCCACGTCCTCGCCGTCGTGGGGGAACAGCTTGCGCAGGTGGGCGGCGGCCGCCAGGTGGCGGGGCTTGCGCTCCCGCCGGGCGAGCATCTCGTAGGCGACGGTGCGCAGCAGTCCCTGCACGAACACGTACTGGCCGCTGTCGGGTGTCAGCGGGTTGGTGCGGATCGCCAGCACCTGCTTGCGCACCAGCGACTCGAGGATCGCGTCCAGGCTCTCCTCGGGCACGTCCCCGAGCTCGGCCGCGGAGGCGCGCGAGAAGCTCGTCCCGAACACCGCCATCGCCTGCACGAGGCGTCGCTCGAGCGGCTCCAGCGCGTCCAGGCGGGCCGCCAGCAGCGAGCCGAGGCTGGCCGGGACCTCGAGCTCGCCGAGCTCTCCGATGAGCGTCAGGCGTCCGTCGCGCTGCTCGAGCACGCCGCGGTTGGCGAGCGTCCGGATCGTCTCGATCGCGTACAGGGGGACCCCCTCGGCGCGGTCGATCACGCGGCCGCGGACCCGCCGTGGCAGGTTGTCGACCAGCTCGTCGAGCAGCTGCCCCATCGTGTCGAAGTCGAGCGGCTCGAGCTGCAGCACCGTGGCCCCGCGGCGCCCCCCCGGCCAACCTTCGCGACCGGCGGCGAGCTCGGGGCGGGCGAGCGTGAGCATGAAGATCGGGCTGGCGGCGGACCACTCGAGCACGTGCTCGATGAAGTCGAGCATGCCCGCGTCGGCCCACTGGAGGTCGTCGAACACGAGCACCACCGGGAGGTGCTCGGCGAGGCGCTCGAGGAACAACCGCCAGCCTGCGAACAGCTCGGTGCGCCCCAGCCCCGGCTCGGTGACGCCGAGCAGAACCCCCAGGCGGGGCCACAGGAAGTCGCGATCGGCGGGGTCGGGGACCCACCGTTCCAACCCCGCCTGCAACTTCGCCTGGGTCTCCTCGACGGGCGCCTCTTCGGGGATCCCGAAGCGCTGGCGGATCATTTCGGCGAGTGCCCAGTAGGCGACCCCGTCGCCGTAGGAGAGGCAGCGGCCGGAGTGCCAGAGGATGCTCTCGGCGAGCCCGTCGGCGTACTTGTCGAACTCCCACAGCAAGCGGGTCTTGCCGACCCCGGCGGCCCCGTAGACGGTCACCAGACGCGCCGCCCTGCGCTCGAGGGCGCCGTGGAAGAGCTCCTTCAGCAGCCTCAGGTCGGCGTCGCGGCCGACCAACGGGGCCTCGATGCCGTGCTCGCGCCCTGCCCCGGCCAGGCCCGCGATCACACGCACGGCACGCCACAGGTGGATCGGATCGGCCTTGCCTTTGACGGCGTGGTCCCCCGCATCCTCGTAGGCGATCGCCGCGGAGGTGACTTCGTGGGTGACGTCGTCGACCGCCAGCGTTCCCGGTTCGGCCGCCGACTGGGCCCGCGAGGCCGTGTTGACGCGGTCGCCCACCACCAGGCCTTCGCCGGGATTGGCCAGCGAGGCGACCTGGCCCGTGACCACGCCCGCCCGCGCCCGCAGCTCCGGCACCCCGACGTCGGCGCCGAACGCCGTCACCGCGTCGAGGATCTCAAGGCCTGCCCGCACCGAGCGCTCGGCGTCGTCCTCGCGGGCGATCGGGACGCCCCACACGGCCATCACGGCGTCGCCGATGAACTTCTCCACCGTGCCCGCGTAGCGTTCGATGATCGTGCGGGTGGACTCGAAGTACGTGCCGAGCAGCTCGCGTACTTCCTCCGCGTCGCGTCCCTCCGACAGCGAGGTGTAGCCGACGAGGTCCACGAACAGGACGGACACCAGCCGCAGCTCGGGCGCGCTCTGGACCGGCTCCGGCCGGGCGGGCACCGGTGGCGCCGGCGCCTCGGTGGCCGTGCCGAGCGCCGTCCCGCACTCGGAGCAGAACTTCTGGCCGGGGGCGTGCACGGTGTCGCACGACGGGCAGCGGGGCGCCTGGACCGGCGTCCCGCATTCCGGACAGAACTTTGTCCCCTCCGCCAGCTCAGCGGCGCACCCCGGGCAGACCATCTATGCCTCCTGCTTGTGCTCTCGCCGCAGAGCGTAGCCGCCCGCCGCCCCGTGGACGGCCGTCCGCCGAGGCGGGCCTCAGTGGAGCTTCGGGGGGCGCGCGAAGAACACGTTGCCCGGCACTTCCCGCTTGGGTACTTCGGCGTCCAGCGTCAGCAGCTGGGCGAGGCTGTGCTTGTAGGTGATCCCGTAGGCCTTCTTGATCGCCGCCAGCGCCGGGTCGTTGAGGTAGAAGAAGCGGTCCCCGTTGCGGAGCGCTTCGAATTGCCTGCGCCACAGTTCGTATTGCAATTCTCCGAGCTCGCTCCCCGCCTTGGGGGGTTCGCTGACCATCCCCACGAATGCGTCGAGGTTCGCGACCGAGCCGTAGATGGCCTTCAGCCGGGCGGCCAGGGTGGAGCGCCGGGTGGCGCTCACGGGACGGTCCGGTGAGCCGGAGGTGGTGGGGTGGCCCTTGCTGTCGGTGAAGGAGGTGAATTCGAGGATCTGGGGGCTTTCGATCGTGAGTCCTTCGGGCAGCGCTTCGCTGCTGTCACCGGTGAGCTGGTCGAAGGAGCTGGGCACGCTCAGCCCGAGCGCTTCCCGCAGCCGCGAGTACCCGGGGATGCCGTGGTCGCGCCCGCGCTGGACGTCGATCGCGCCGAGGTCGACGATCCCCGAGAAGCACCCGCTCAGCTGCGGTTCCCCGAAGCATTCGGTGGGCGTGCGTTCGGCTGACCCCGGCGTCTCGAACAGGACCGAGCGCAGCGCGTCGTCGATCTGCTCGTCGTTGCGGTAGCCGGGCTCCTGGGAGAGCCCCGTCAGCAGGGGACCGAGCCCGACCGCCCGGACCACGCCGGGGTTGAAGAAGGCAGTCCCCTGGGTGACCGTGATGAGCACGCCTTCGTGGCGTCCCTGGGTGATCGTTTCGACCTTCGCACCCAGTTCACGCAGCGTCTGCAGCTGTTCCTCCGAGTACGTCCCCACCGGAACGGTGATTTCCTCCTCGCCGTTGACCATCGAATGGGCGCGGTAGCCGACGGTGGCGAATTCGTCGCTGATCTCGGGGTCGACCGACGGGTTGTAACCCTTGTACGGAGCGAGCTTGACCCCGACCGCGGGCAGGAACGCGTTGTAGGTGATGTACTGGATCTCGGCGCCCACGACGGCACGGGCGATCTGGAACTTCTGTTCGGCCGTGAGCGATTCCGGGAGCAGCGAGACGATCCGGTTGTGCTCCCTGGCGAAGAGGGTCGTGACGGCGTCGAGGGAGGCGTTCTCGTTCGCGCGCGTATCCCCGGACACGGCCGCGTCTTCGGGGGCCATTTCGAGTGCGCCTTCCTCCTCCATCGTGGGAGCGGTGGCGACGTCTCCACGGGCGCTCGCCAGCGGCAGGTAGCCGCCCGGGAGCATAAGCGTGGCGCCCGCTTCTTCGGGGTTCCCGTCGTCGGGCCCGGTGCGCAGCCATTCCAGCCGCGACTGGGAGCCGCCGTAGAGCGCGTAGCCGTCGATGTAGGACGGGATCGTGTTCGTCTGCGCGCGGGGGTCTTCCACGCCGGTGCCGGAGCCGGGTGCGGCCGCGTCACGGAAGAAGGGGATGTAGCCGAGCGTGTCGCTGAAGCTCTCCAGGGGGTCGTTCTGGTCGACCGAGATCGGCATTTCTTCGGTGCCGCTCTGGGCGAGCTCGAAGTTGTGGTCCAGGAACTGCCCCCACACCCAGACCCACTGGCTCACGTTGCGGGGCGAGAACAGGTCCACGCCGAGCGAGTTGAAGATGCGGTTGCTGACGTAGCGGGGGTTGGGGCCGCCGACCGGTTCGGAGATGCCGTTCGCGTAGCGGGGGGCCGCCAGGCGCACGTACGGGGAGCCCGCCTGTCCCCATTCCGGATGGGCGACGTTGTTGCCGTATCCGCTCAGGGAGCGGGGTTCGGACACGACCACCGTGCCGCCGCTGCGGCCGGCCCTCCGCGCCGCGAGCGCACCCGGGGCGGCGAGCAGCGCGCCCGCGAGCACCGCGAGTAAGAGCCCCATGGCCGCGAGCAACCGATGTCTTGGCCCTGCTTGACCCATCCCTCCTGCCCTTCCCTGGAGGAGTCCGCCTCTCGTCCTCCCCTCGGTGTCGATTCTACCCTCAGCTCGGCGGCCCGGCGACGGTCGGGGGCGGCCTTGCGGTCGCCCCCTGGGGGCTTCGGATCCGCGCACTCACGGGCGCGGTCGCGGGTTGTTCAGCCGCGGTCTTTCATCCTCTTCAGGTAGGCCTCGGCGCTGCGGCGCGATTCGGGATCCGAGAGCCCGCTCAACAGCGAGTCCGCGTCGTTCCAGGCCCCCGCCGTCGCGATCATCTCCTCGCTCGCGGCGTGCACCGCCAGCTTGGTGGCCGTGAGCGTCAGAAGGGACTTCCCCAGCAGCTCATCCACCAGCTCCTCGACCGCGCCCTCCAGCCGGTCGTCAGCCACGACGCGGTTGAGGAACCCGAGCTCGCGGGCCTCCGCCGCCGAGAAGGGCCTGCAGGTGAGCACCAGCTCCCTGGTCATGGCCGGTCCGATCTCCCTCACGAGCCGGGGGATCCCGCCCCAGGCGAGGGGGATCCCGAGATCCACCTCGGGAATCGAGAAGACGGCGGACTCGCCGGCCACCCGCAGGTCGCACGCCGCCGCCAGCACGACGGCCCCGCCCACGCAGTAGCCGTGGATGCGCGCCACCGTG
>DATJOU010000180.1:0-10811 GCA_035506775.1 Solirubrobacteraceae bacterium
GGCGAGCGCTAGGAGGATGCCGAGATCTAGGGTCATAGAGGAGGCCGTGAGCGAGCTGACAGGGGAAGTTGGTTGACCCATCGACCCAGCTCGCCTGCTGCTTTACTGCCCGACGGCGGTCTCAGCGGATCAACTTCGCGCGGTAGGCTAGCGGACCCAACCTCTGTGCAACCTAAAGTCGGCGAAAACGCCCAAAGTACGGGGACTTTTGCCGGTTCGAGGGTTCCGCAGCCGGACCCGGCAGAGCGTCCACGTCCGTACCTTATGGTCGACATCGACGGGGTCATCTCGCTGTTCGGGGTTCCCGAAAGGGACGACGAGGGCGACACGGCCCCGCGGGGCAGCCTGCACGCGGTCGACGGCACGGTCCACTTCCTTTCGTCCACCGCGGCGGGACACCTGCTTGAGCTGTCCGGGCTGTACGAGCTCGTGTGGGCCAGCGGCTGGGAGGAGCGGGCCGACGAACACCTCCCGCGGCTGCTGGGGCTGCCCCCCGGGCTGCCGCACGTGCGCTTCGAGCGGGAGCCCGGCAACAGCGGGGCACACTGGAAGCTGGAGGCGATCGAGGCCTTCGCCGGGGACCGTGCGCTCGCGTGGGTGGACGACTGCTTCAACGACGCCTGCCATCGCTGGGCGGCCGCCAGGCCCGTCCCCACGCTGCTGGTGTCGACCGAGCCTCGGGACGGGTTGACCGTGCGCGAGAGCGTACGGCTGCGCGAGTGGGCCACGGCTCTCCTCTACCCCGCCACCGGCGCCTGCGCCGGAGCCGCTTCGGGGGGCCGCGCCGGGATCGCTTCGGAGACCGCGGCGCCGTAGGCGCCCGAGCCATCGAACAGCGCCCGTAGCGGCTGCCGGTGGAGGCCGGGCGGGCCCTCGGGGAGGGTCCAGCGGCCTTCGGCGTCGGTCACCACCTGGGCCAGCGGCCGCTCTTGCACGGCTTCCCCGTGGCGGCTGACCGAGCGCGACTGGAGCGTCACGGCCTGGCCGGTGAGGGGGGCGCCGTCGAGCAGCGTCAGCGTGCCCACCAGTTCGCCGCCCAGGGTCGTGATGGTGGCCTGGACGGGGGTGCCGGCGAGAGCGTGGGCGCGGGTGCGGATCGCGGGCAGCTCACCGTAGAGGATGTTCCCCGGACAGTCGGTCGTGTCCGCATCACGGTGGCCGGCGACCCGTGGGAGCGACACCTCGGTGCCCCCCGGGAAGCGGCTGTAGATGGCGCCGGCGGGATCGACGGTGACGGTCACCCGCCCGAGGGCCGGGACCCCGTGCAGGGAGAGCTTCCACGACAGCAGCCGCTGCAGGGAGGCGCGGGCGGGGGTTGAGATCGGGAGGCTCATGAAGCTGCCGAGCACCGCCATACCCGTGGAGCAGGTGTTGTACCCCCCGGCGTGGGCCCCCACGACCGCCTCGTCGATGCCCCCGGCGCGGGCCTCGAAGATGCGCCCGAAGCGGTCGAGCACGAAGTTGTAGCCGATGTCGTTCCAGCCGCGGACGAAGCGGTGGAAGACGTAGATCGAGCGCAGCATCGCCGGTACCTCCCCGGGGAAGTAGCCGTTCGGGGTCTCGGTGTGGTGAACGAAGCCGAGCTCGACGGCCCCGTAGCCCGGGGCGATCCGCGGTGGGCATTCCCCGCGGGCCCAGAACCTGCGAGCGACGATCGGCGGCTGGCCGGGCCCGGCCTCCAGCTGGGGTTCGGCCAGCGGGGGCGCGACGGCGGTCCTCCCGGCTCGGGCTTCGGCGGCTGCCACCCGGGCCGCCCCGGCGCCGGCGCTGGCGTCCACCGCGTACAGCCGGGCGCCGACCAGGGCGTGTCTGCTGCGTAGCTGCACCAGGCGCGTGCCCCCGGCCCACAGGGGTTCGCCGACTACACCCCGGGCCGAGCCGGCTGTGGCGTCCTCGTGGGCGCCGTGGGCGGCGGGGGCCCAGGGGCTCCAAGCGCCCGCGGGGGTCTGGAAGCGCAGCTCCGGACGGGCCCCGGGCGGCTCACGCCAGCCTAGCGCCAGCAGGTCGGCCGAATCCTCGAGCGACACGGTTGCGAGACCGGGCCCGAGCCGCCCCAGCGGCTGCTCGAACAGGCGGGGAGCAGCCGCGGCGCCGTCGCCCCGGTCGGGGGGGGCGGCCCGGGCGGCCAGCACCCGGGGGGCGCGGCCGAGGGCCGCCAGCGAGCCGCCGGCGGCTCCGAGCAGGCTCCTGCGAGTCAGCCCGCGATGACCCATCGCAGGCTATAGACACCGGGGGGCGCTGAAGGTCGCGCCCCCCGGCGTGAGGGGCTTGTTACTCCTCGCTGCTGCTGAGGTCTTCGGGGATTTCCAGCTCGGCCAGTTCCTCGGCGAAGCCGGGGTCGGTGCCGCCCGCACCGATCTTCTCCAGCGAGGCGAGGTCGGCGTCGAACTCCTGGCCGTAGCCGCCGTCGAGCTCGTCCCCGACCGACAGCCCGAGCTCGGCCGCGATCTCGTCCTGGTCGAGCAGGCCGACGTCGTCGATCACCCGCGGGAGCGGCTCGGACGGTTCGATCTCGATCCGCCGGTAGCGCTTCAGGCCGGTGGCGGCCGGGATCAGCTTGCCGATGATGACGTTCTCCTTGAGCCCGTTGAGGCGGTCGATCTTGCCTTCCAGGGCCGCGTCGGTGAGCACCTTCGTGGTCTCCTGGAAGGAGGCCGCGGAGAGGAACGAGTCCGTGTTCAGAGACGCCTTCGTGATCCCGAGGATGATGTCCTCGAACTGGGCCGCCTCGCCGCCCTGCTCGATCACCGCGTTGTTCGCCTTGGCGAATTCGAAGCGGTCCACGAACTGGCCGGGGAGGTAGTCGGTGTCGCCCTTCTGGTCGACCCGCACCTTCTTGAGCATCTGACGGACGATCAGCTCGATGTGCTTGTCGTCGATGTCGACGCCCTGTGACTTGTAGACCTCCTGGACCTCGCGGACTAGGTACACCTCGGTCTCGGTGCGCCCACGGATCGCCAGCAGCTCGTGGGGGTAGACCGACCCCTCGTTGAGCTGGGTTCCCGCCACGATCTTCTCCCCCGCTCCCACGAACAGGCGGGTGCGGCGGGGGAACGAGTGACGGTGCTCGTCGCCGGCGGCGTCGGTGATCACGACCGTGAGCGCCTTGTCGGTCTCCTCGATCGAGACGACCCCGTCCTGCTCGGCGATCTTCGCGAGCCCCTTCGGGCGGCGGGCCTCGAAGAGCTCCACCACGCGGGGCAGGCCGTGGGTGATGTCGGCGCCCGCGACACCGCCGGTGTGGAAGGTACGCATCGTCAGCTGGGTGCCGGGCTCGCCGATCGACTGGGCCGCGACGATCCCG
This sequence comes from Solirubrobacteraceae bacterium, assembly GCA_035506775.1. Taxonomy (GTDB): domain Bacteria; phylum Actinomycetota; class Thermoleophilia; order Solirubrobacterales; family Solirubrobacteraceae; genus Palsa-744. The sequence continues at coordinate 3,305 of DATJOU010000180.1, forward strand.
ACCGCGTCACCGATCTGGGCCAGCGCCCCGGTGGCCATGGCACGCCCGTAGCAGGCCTGGCAGACCCCGCTCGGGGCCTCGCACTTGAGCACCGAGCGGACCGGGACACGGACGTCGTGACCCTTCTCGCGGTCGTCCTCGAAGGCCGCCACGATCTCGGCCAGCTCGGCGCGGCCGATTTCGGTGGCCTGCTCGGCCAGCATGCGGTTGCGCTTGGTGGTGATCGGCCGTGCCGCGATGCGTCCGACGAGCCCGTCGTTGGGTTCGCCGTCGCCCTTGAACACGGGCATCTCGATGTAGTCCTCGGTGCCGCAGTCGGCTTCGCGGATGATCACGTCCTGGGCCACGTCGACCAGCCGGCGGGTGAGGTAGCCGGAGTCGGCGGTCCTCAGGGCCGTGTCGGCGAGGCCCTTTCGGGCGCCGTGGGTGGAGATGAAGTACTCGAGCACCGACAGGCCCTCCATGAAGTTGGCCTTGATCGGGCGCTCGATGATTTCGCCCTTCGGGTTGGCCATCAGGCCGCGCATCCCCGCCAGCTGGCGGATCTGCTTGAAGGACCCGCGGGCCCCCGAGTTGGCCATCATGAAGATCGGGTTGAGCGTGTCGAGGTTTTCGACCATCGCGTCCGCGACCTCGTCGGTGGCTGCGTTCCACTGCTCGACGACCGCCTCGTGGCGCTCCTCCTGGGTGATCAGGCCGTCGTCGTACTGGCCCGTGATCTCGGACACCAGGTGGTCGTACTTGTCGAGGATCTGCTGCTTCTCGGGGGGCACCACGACGTCGTTCTTGGAGATCGTGATCCCGGCCTGGGTGGCGTACTTGAAGCCCAGGTCCTTGAACGCGTCGAGCACCAGCGAGATCGTGGTGGCGCCGTAGTTCTGGACCAGCAGGTCGATCAGGCGGGTGGTGTCCCGCTTCTTCATCGACTGGTTGACGAAGGTGTACTTGGAGGGGTCGAACTCGTCCCCGAGGGCCTCCGCCAGGGCCCGCTCGATGCGGTCGTTGTAGATGATCCGCCCGATCGTGGTCAGGACGTGGCCGCCCTCGCGCCCGTAGGGGCGGAACTCGGCGATGTCGTGCAGCTTGACCACCCCGCCCTCGTAGGAGAGCTCGGCCTCCTGGGCGGTGCGGAACACGTGCGGACGGGGCTCGTAGGTGGCGCGGTCGATCTTCGAGAGCTCCTCCGCTTCGGGCCCGTAGGTGAGGTAGTAGGCGCCCAGGATCATGTCCTGGGTGGGGGTCGCCAGCGGCGACCCGTGGGCCGGGCTGAGGATGTTGTTGGAGGACAGCATCAGGATGCGGGCCTCCGCCTGGGCCTCGGCCGACAGCGGCAGGTGGACGGCCATCTGGTCGCCGTCGAAGTCGGCGTTGAAGGCGTGGCACACCAGCGGGTGGACCTGGATCGCCTTGCCCTCCACGAGCAGCGGCTCGAACGCCTGGATGCCCAGCCTGTGCAGGGTGGGGGCGCGGTTGAGCAGCACCGGGTGCTCGTGGATGACCTCCTCGAGCACGTCCCACACCTCGGCGATCATCGAGTCGACCATCTTCTTGGCCGCCTTGATGTTCTGGGCCGACTTGCGCTCGACCAGGCGGGCCATGATGAACGGCTTGAAGAGCTCCAGCGCCATGATCTTCGGGAGCCCGCACTGGTGCAGCTTCAGGTACGGGCCGGCCACGATCACCGAGCGCCCGGAGTAGTCCACGCGCTTGCCGAGCAGGTTCTGGCGGAAGCGACCCTGCTTGCCCTTGAGCATGTCCGAGAGCGACTTCAGGGGACGGTTGCCGGGGCCCGTCACCGGGCGCCCGCGACGGCCGTTGTCGAACAGCGCGTCGACGGCCTCCTGGAGCATGCGCTTCTCGTTGTTGACGATGATCTCGGGGGCCCCGAGGTCGAGCAGCCGCTTGAGGCGGTTGTTGCGGTTGATGACCCTGCGGTAGAGGTCGTTGAGGTCGGAGGTGGCGAAGCGGCCGCCGTCGAGCTGGACCATCGGGCGCAGCTCCGGGGGGATCACCGGGACGGCGTCGAGGACCATCATCTCCGGCTTGTTGCCGGACTGGATGAAGGCCGAGACGACCTTCAGGCGCTTGACCGCACGGGCCTGCTTCTGGCCTTTGCCGGTCTTGACTTCGTCCTCGAGCTTCTCCCGTTCGGCGTCCAGGTCGACCTGCTGGAGCAGGTCACGGATGGCCTCCGCGCCCATGCCGCCGCGGAAGTACTCGCCGAACCCGTAGGGAGACCCGAAGCGCTCCTTGAGCTCGCGGAAGGTGGTCTCGTCGTGCTCGATCTGCTTGGGCTCCATCGTCTTGAAGAGCTCCCAGACGTTGCGCATGCGCTCGGCGGCGTCCTCGATGTAGGCCTCGGTGTCGGCGATGTCGGCGTCGAAGGCCTTGTTGAGGTCCTTGAGGTGCTTCTCGCGGTCCTCGTCGGACAATTTGGCGACGTTGATGTCGAGGGCGTCGGCCCACATGTGGTCTTCGTCGTTGAAGTTGGTCTGTTTGCCGCTCTGCAGGTACTTCTCCCTGCGGGCCAGCGACTCGCGCAGTTCGAGGACCCGCTCCTCGCGCTCGGCGGCGTAGGAGTCGAGGACCTTGTTGACCTCCTTCTCGAGGTCGTCGAGGTCCTTCGCGCGGGCCTCGTCGTCGACCCAGGTGACGATCGAGGCGGCGAAGTAGAGGACCTTCTCCAGTTCCTTGGGGGCCATGTCGAGCAGGTAGCCGATGCGGGACGGGACGCCCTTGAAGAACCAGATGTGGCTCACGGGGGCGGCCAGGTCGACGTGGCCCATGCGCTCACGGCGGACCTTCGAGCGGGTCACCTCGACCCCGCAGCGCTCGCACACGATGCCCTTGTAGCGGACGCGCTTGTACTTGCCGCAGTAGCACTCCCAGTCCTTGGTGGGACCGAAGATGCGCTCGCAGAAGAGGCCGTCCTTCTCCGGCTTCAGGGTCCGGTAGTTGATCGTCTCGGGCTTGGTCACCTCGCCCGAGGACCAACTGCGGATCTGCTTGGAGGAGGCGAGGCTGATCTCGATGGCGTCGAAGTTGTTGATGTCGATCATTCAGGGCCCTTTCCTGCTTGGGATGTCTATCGGGGGGCGGACCTCTCGGTCCGGTGGGGAAGCTCGCCGCTTCCCCGGGGCCCGGCTCACGGTTCGGCCGGAGCGCCTGCCGGGGGGCGCTCCGGACCGTCGTCTACTCGGCCGCAGGCTCCTCGCTGGCCAGGCTCTCGAGGTCGACGTCGGCGTCGATGTCCATCAGCGTGTCCTCGCCGGTGTCTTCGCCGTCGTCCTGGGAGGCCTCGACGGCCTCGGCGTCGGGCGGGTCTCCCGAGCCCGCATCGGTGTCGTCCTCGCTGTCGATCTCCTCGTCGCTGGCGTCGCTCGCCAGCGCGCGCACGCCGGAGAGGTCGATACCGAGCTCCTCGGCGGCCCGCAGGAGGTCGTCGTCCTCGTCTCGCATTTCGGCCCGCTGGCCCTCCTCGGAGACGACGTTCACGTCGAGCGCGAGCGACTGCATCTCCTTCAGGAGCACCTTGAAGGACTCGGGGATCGACGGCTCGGCGATGTTCTCGCCCTTGACGATCGCCTCGTAGGCCTTCACGCGGCCGACCGTGTCGTCGGACTTGATCGTGAGCATCTCCTGGAGCGTGTAGGCGGCGCCGAAGGCCTCCAGCGCCCACACCTCCATCTCGCCGAAGCGCTGGCCCCCGAACTGCGCCTTGCCGCCCAGCGGCTGCTGGGTGACGAGCGAGTAGGGACCGGTGGAGCGGGCGTGGATCTTGTCGTCCACCAGGTGCAGGAGCTTCAGGATGTACATGTAGCCCACCGTCACCTGCTCCTCGAAGGGCTCACCGGTGCGGCCGTTGAAGAGCGTCATCTTGCCCGACGCCCGCTCGCCCTCGCGGCGGGACTTGTCGATGTCCATGCGGATGCGTCCCTCGTGGGCGTCCTGCCACTTCACCAGGGCGGTGTCGACGTCTTCGACGGTGGCGCCGTCGAACACGGGGGTGGACACGTACACGCGGCCGTTGCCGGCGTTGCCGTGGGCGGCCTTGTAGGCGTCCGAGCCGTCGTCGTACCAGCCCTGGGCGGCGACCCACCCGAGGTGGGTCTCGAGGATCTGGCCGACGTTCATGCGGGAGGGGACGCCGAGCGGGTTGAGGATCACGTCCACCGGGGTCCCGTCCTCGAGGAACGGCATGTCCTGCTCCTCGACGATCTTGGAGATCACACCCTTGTTGCCGTGACGGCCCGCGAGCTTGTCGCCCTCGGAGATCTTGCGCTTCTTGGCCACGAACACGCGCACGAGGTCGTTGACCCCGGGTGGGAGGTCGTCGCCGTCGTCACGGCGGAAGGTCTTCACGTCGATCACCACGCCGCCCTCTCCGTGGGGGACCTTCAGGGACGTGTCGCGGACCTCGCGGGCCTTCTCCTTGAAGATCGCGCGGATCAGCTTCTCCTCGGCCGTCAGCTCGGTCTCGCCCTTGGGCGTGACCTTGCCGACCAGCAGGTCGCCGGACTGGACCTCGGCGCCGATGCGGACGATCCCGCGGTCGTCGAGGTTGCGAAGCGACTCCTCCGAGCGGTTGGGGATGTCGCGGGTGATCTCCTCCTCGCCGAGCTTGGTGGTGCGGGCGTCGATCTCGTACTCCTCGATGTGGATCGAGGTGAGCTCGTCGTCCTGGACCAGGCGGCGCGACAGGATGATGGCGTCCTCGAAGTTGTAGCCCTCCCAGGACATGAAGGCGACCATCAGGTTCTTGCCCAGGGCCATCTCGCCCTTGTCGGTCGAGGAGCCGTCGGCGAGGACGTCCCCGGCCTTGATCTTCTGGCCGGTGCTGACGAGCGGCTTGTGGTGGATCAGCGTCCCCTGGTTGGAGCGCATGAACTTCTGCAGCTCGTACTCCTCCTTCTTGCCGTCGGTCGTCTGCAGGACGATCTGGTCGGCGTCGATGTAGTCGACCGTGCCCGCCCCACGGGCCAGCAGCACGTCGCCGGTGTCGAGCGCCGCACGGCGCTCCATGCCGGTGCCCACCAGGGGGGCGTCGGCGGTCAGCAGGGGGACCGCCTGGCGCTGCATGTTGGAGCCCATCAGGGCGCGGTTGGCGTCGTCGTGCTCGAGGAACGGGATCATCGCCGTGGCCACCGACCAGATCTGCTCGGGGGACACGTCCACGAGGTCCACGTCCTTGGGGCCGACTGTGACGTACTGGCCGGCCTGGGTGCGGCAGAGGATGTCCCCGCCCTTCAGGCGGCCGGTCTTGGAGTCGACCGGGGTGTTGGCCTGGGCGATCAGCAGCTCCTCTTCCTGGGTGGCGTCGAGGTGGCGTATCTCGCTCGTCAGGACCCCGTCCTTGACGACCCGGTAGGGGGTGGTGACGAAGCCGTACTCGGATACCTCCGCGAACGACGACAGCGAGCCGATGAGGCCGATGTTCGGACCCTCGGGGGTCTCGATCGGGCACATGCGGCCGTAGTGGGTGGGGTGCACGTCGCGGACCTCGATCGGGGCCCGCTCACGGGTCAGCCCGCCGGCGCCCAGGGCCGACAGGCGGCGGCGGTGGGTGAGCCCGGCCAGGGAGTTGGTCTGGTCCATGAACTGGCTCAGCTGGGAGGACCCGAAGAACTCCTTCAGCGCCGCCACCACGGGGCGGATGTTGATGATCGTCTGGGGGGTGATGGTGTCCGCGTCCTCGGTCGTGAGGCGCTCACGGACGACCCGCTCCATGCGGTAGAGCCCGATCCGGAAGGCCTCCTGGATCAGCTCCCCCACGGTCCGCAGGCGGCGGTTGCCGAAGTGCTCGTACTCGTCCAGGCGCTCGGCCACGGGCTCGCGGGGCATGCTCATGGCCTCCGCGGCGTAGTCCTTGATTTCGACCTCCCCGTCCTCGGGCAGGCCCAGGCGCTTGGGCAGCGACACGAGCTCGCGGACCAGCGCGAGGATGTCGTCCTGGGTGAGGGTGCGGGTGTCGATGTCGACGTCGAGGCCCAGGCGGGAGTTCAGCTTGTAGCGACCCACCCGGGTGAGGTCGTAGCGCTTGGGGTCGAAGAACAGCTGGTTCAGCAGGGCCCTGGCGTTGTCCACGCTGGGCGGCTCCCCCGGGCGCTGCTTCTTGAACAGCTCGATCAGGGCACCCTCTTCGGTGCGGGTGACGTCGGTGTCGGAGTCGATCGTGTTGCGGATGTAGAGGGAGTTGTCGAACAGCCGCAGGATCTCCTCGTCGGAGGCGTAGCCCATGGCCCTCAGCAGCACCGTCACCGGCAGCTTGCGCTTGCGGTCGATGCGCACGAAGACCTTGCCCTTCTTGTCGATCTCGAGCTCCAGCCAGGAGCCACGGGCGGGCATCAGGTTGGCGATGAAGACCTGCTTCTCGCGATCCTTGGGCTCCATCAGGTAGGCCCCGGGGGAGCGGACCAGCTGGGTCACGACGACCCGCTCGGTGCCGTTGATGACGAACGTCCCACGGTCGGTCATCCACGGGAAATCGCCCATGAACACGGACTGCTCGCGGATCTCTCCGGTCTCGCGGTTGATGAAGGCGACCGTCACCGTGAGCGGTCGCGCGTAGGTCATGTCCTTCTCCCGACACTGCTCGAGCGAGGCCACCGGCTCGTCGAAGGTGAACTCGCCGAACTGCACGGCGAGGTTGCCCGTGTAGTCCTCGATCGGGGAGATGTCGTCGATCGTCTCCCGCAGGCCGCCCTTGGCGGGGTCGGTCAGCCAGGCGAACGAGCGGCGCTGGATGTCGATCAGGTTGGGAACGTCAACGGTCTTTTGCAGGCGCGCGAAGCTTCTACGCGTCCGGAGAGCATCTGCAGCAGCCAAGAAATGACTCCTTCGGAGGGCGATACACGGGCAGAGGAGGGCGCCGAGGCGCGACCAAGCAAGATAGCACAGGCCATCCCCACCCTGAAGGGCCGCCAGTGCTCACGGACCCCGCCTCGGCGCTCGCGTATGTGGCGCGATGCCGGTTGAAGGCGGCTGCGACTATCGACCAGCGTCGGGCACTTTACCGCAAAATCCGCCGTCGTGAGCAAAGCTAAAGAAGCGCTAAAGAACGCCTCGCGGGCGCGGGGCCGGCTAGTGGATGTCGATCATGTTCACAGCAGTAGCCGAAAGCGCGACCACTTCGCTGTCGACGGGGAGCGGCGCGAGCGATCGTTCCTGCGAGCCGTCGCCGAGCGTGTAGCGTTCTCCGCCGCCGAAGGTGTATACGACGCCGCCTTCGGCGATCACGCCCGAGGCCTTCCCCGCGGAGACGACCTGTTTGACACCGAGCGGCAGTGGTTCGGTCGCGACGACCGGCTGCATCTCGTTCACCGTCCTGCCGTCGTTGCCCGGACAGACGCCGGGCGCGCGGGCGGGGCCCGCCCGTGCGCGCCGCTCGCCCGACCCGGGCCCGGCCTGCCAGCCGGCCGCTACTTGAGCTCGACGCTCGCCCCGGCCTCCTCGAGTTCCTGCTTGAGCTTGTCGGCCTCCTCGCGTTCGACGCCCTCCTTCACCGGCT